>CAYSZN010000118.1:0-6105 GCA_964435425.1 uncultured Akkermansia sp.
AATTCGAGGCGCGAGGCGAGATAGAGCTTGTCGCGCTTCACCGCCTCGGTCTGCGCGTGGACGCTGTCGATCAGCTCGTCCAGCCCGACCTCCACCGGCGCGGCGTGAGTCACGGAGAAGGAGCCGAGAAAGAGCCCGAAGTCGCGCCGCCGCCCCGCAGGCAGATCGCGCCGCAGATTCACGACGCAGCCTGCGGAGAGGTGCTGGCGACTCTTCTCGAAGCGCCCCGAGGTCGCCGGGATCACCGCCTTCAGCAAGGCGGCGAGACAGAGGTCGTTCACCGTCGCGCCGTGGCGCTTGGCGAGAGCGAGGGCCGAGGCCGTCGCCTCCTCGTCGAAAGTCCGGGCGAACCACTCGCAGCGGAACTCGTTCACCGGACAGTCGGGCGAGCGGAAGCTCCGGCGCATCCGCTGGAAGGTCCGGTAAGCGGCCACGAGACGCCTCCCCCATCCCCGCACGCTTCCCGAGGGAACCCGCGAAGACCGCCTCGTCCTCAGCTCCGCATCGCGCAGCGGCTGCGGCTGCCCGTCGAAGGAGGCCGCGAGCACCTCGGCGAGGAGACGTCCCACCGATTCGGCATCGGCGGCGACATGGAAATAGGCCAGCCCCGCGAAGGACTCCCCCGCCCCCTGCACGAGAAAGAAGCGAAAGGGCTGGAAGACGCCCTCCTTCGGAAACGGTTCGTTCAGCCATCGCTCCATCTCCCGGTGGACCGTCGCGAGTGGATCGCCGCCGCCATCCAGCACGGACACCACGGCCTCGGCCGCCCCGCCTCCGTAGCGATAGGTGCCCGAGGCTTCGTTCACCGCATAGTCCGCCAGCCCCGCCTCGGCCAGGACATGGGCCACCGCTGCGGAGAAACGCTCCGCCCCGATGGCCGGGGCGACGCGGGCGACGTGGACCGCATTGTAGGGATGCAGACCGCTCCACTGGAGCATCGTCCGCTGGAATTCGTTCAGCCGCCCCGAGGCCGGACCGGGCGCTCCGTCCCGCGCGTTCTGCCCGTCCTTGCCCATCGCCGTCGCCTCCTTTGTCCTCAGCGCCGGCGGCGGGTCGTCTTCTTGACCTTGGCCTTCGAGAGCACCTCCTTCATGGCCAGCTCCTGCACCGCCCTGACCTGCTCGATCGTGAAATGGTTCGCCCCGTACTGCTTCACATCGATCTGGCTGATCGTTCCGCGGAAGCCCTCGCCCTTCACATAGCGGTCGGCCCGGGAGGAGCGGTAGTTCACCACCCGCTTCGCCCCCGACGTGAAGACACGCGTGCCGTTGGGATCGAATCCGATGACCAGCTCGGTCGGGATTCCGTGCTGGCCGAGGTAGTTGGCGAAATCCACCACCACGTCCGCCCCGAAGGAATGGCCGAGCACGATGACGGGATAGGAGACCTTCTTCTCCGCCGAGCGCCTCACGATGTCGTTGGCGATCGACTGCCAGGCCATGAAGCTGTGCGACGAGGCCTTCACGTTCTTCTCCCTCAGTTCCGCCGCCATCTGGTTCATCCCCGTCGAGAAGATGTCGAAGCCCCCGCGGAACAGGTAGACCTCCTCGGCCGCGGCGGGCGGGGCAGGCAGGAGGGCGAGCAGGCTGAGAAGGGCGAAAAGCGGTTTCTTCATTTCTGGCGGCAACAGTTCTGGCGACGAGGAAAGAGGGTGGAGCCATGGACCCAACCCTGTCGGGTCCGGGGCTGGCCCCTTTCTTTCCTCCGGGGGCCGGGCTTGTCAACGCGAAAGCCGCCTTCCAGAGCGGCATTCCCCTCTTTCCGGAAGCCATGGTCCGCAAAGGCGCAGGAGGAAATCCGAAAGCTTTTGCGGTGCAGACGTCCAAAGAGGGGTATGCTCGTCACCATCCGCCCCTCCTCCCCATGAAAGCCTCCTTCCTCGCCCTCGCCCTCCTCGCCGCCTTCCCCCTGGCCCTGCGCGCCGAAACTGCGCAGGAGATCGCCGCCGGCTTCGACAAGCAGAAGATCGCCGCCCTCCAGAGCTATCTCGAGAAGAATCCCGACACCGCCGACAAGGACCAGACCCTCTCCATCCTCGTCGGAGCCCACCTCGCCATCGGCGAGTTCGCGCCCGTGCCGGACCTGCTCTCGCAGCGCTACGAGGCCCAGTCCAAGGGCGACGACGCCCAGCTCGGCGTGATCATCAACGAGATCGTCCGCCCCTTCATCGAGTCCAGCATCGTCTCGGACCAGCGCGACAAGGCCAAGGCCTTCCTCACCAAGGTGAAGGAGGACCTGTCCGGACACCCGCAGGGCGGACAGGTGAGCCAGTTCCTCGACCAGCTCGGCGGCGAGCTCTACCTGCCCGGCGTCGGCGACGAGATGAAGGTCGCCTTCACCGACATCGCGGGCAAGGAGATCGACCTCGCCAAGATGGACAAGGTCGTGCTCGTCGACTTCTGGGCGACCTGGTGCGGCCCCTGCGTCGCCGAGATGCCCAACGTCATCGCCACCTACGAGAAATACAAGGACCAGGGTTTCGACGTCGTCGGCATCTCCCTCGACGAGGACAAGGCGGCCCTCGAGACATTCATCGCCGAGAAGAAGATGCCCTGGCCGCAGTATTTCGACGGCAAGGGCTGGGAGAACGAGCTGGCCCAGCACTTCGGCATCCGTGGCATCCCCGCGACCTTCCTCGTCGGCAAGGACGGCAAGATCGTCGGAGCGAATCTGCGCGGCGAAGAGCTGGAGAACGCCGTGAAGAAGGCGCTCGGGATCGAGTGAGATTGGGCCACCGCCACGGGTGTCAGGACAAGAATCCGACGGACACCGGGCCTTGGCCTCCGGGCGGTCCAACACGGGCACGACGAAGCGTGCCCCTCCAGCCCTTCCGACGCAGCGGCTCACCGGGGACGGTTCGCCCCACCCCAGCTTATCGCCAGCGTCTCAGCCAACACCTGCAAAGGATGTAGCGGAACGTCCGCGCCGGATGGCCCGTGCATTCGTGGTGGACGTCTCGGCGAGACGTCCCTACCGCACTCATCGGACGGGCAGGGATTTGGTGACGTCGGAGAGCCATCGTCTCTCCTTGATCCTGTTCCATTTCCGACAAACCCAAAGGCAAAGTCTTGCGAATTACTAAATTTTATGATATTTATGGAAAATAATAAATATTTCTATTCTCATGAACGCCCTCCGCCCTTTCTTCCCCTTGTGCTTGATGGCCTTCGCCTTGGTGCCGCATGCTTCGGTGCAGGCGCAGCTTTTCAAGAAAAGCCATCCGGCTCCCCAGCCCACCCCTCTGCCGATGAGCCATGCCGCCGTGATGGCGACTCCATCTGGAAATCCCTACGCCAACCCCGGCGCGATGCCGCTGGCTCCGGCATCCCTGCCCGAAACGGTCGTCTCTTCGCGACCGGTCTACTCGCCGCCGTCCTACCAGCTTCCCTACGAGGGCTACCGCTACCAGCGCCGCGAAGGACGTTCGCGCGGAGGGCTCTTCAGCTCGAACAAACCCTCCGACGAGATGCTGCAGCTGCTCGACGTGATCCGCAAACGGGCCGAGGCGATCTCCACCTTCCGCCTGCCCTATGTTTTCGGCGGCGACCATCCGAACGAAGGAGGGCTCGACTGCTCGGGCGCGATGAAATTCCTCCTCTCCGACATCGGCTTCCGCGACATGCCCCGCACGAGCTACGAGCAGTATGCCTGGCTGCGGCAGGCCCGCACCCTGCGCCACGCGAAAGCCATTCCCGAGCAGATGGGCGGGCGCAAGGGGATCAAGCCGGGCGACCTGATCTTCTGGGGCGGGACCTACGATTCCGGCCACAAGGTCTCGCATGTGATGATCTACCTCGGCCAAGGCCGCGACGGCACCCACTACATGTTCGGAGCGCGCGGCAAGAACAAGACCGGGCTCAACGGCAGTGGCGTCGATATTTTCAAGCTGGGGTCGGGCTACCAGAAGGGTTTGATTGGGTTTGGGGCGTTGCCGGGGGTTTCTTGAGTCAAGTCTCTTACTCTTTACTCATACTCCTTACTCTTACTCCGATTCGGAGTTCGTCTGGACGTTCGAAGGAGTAAGAGTAAGGAGTAAAGAGTAGGAGTAAGAGCCGGCGGCTTCACCGCCGGCCGATCACCGCCCGAGCGGCCCAGTAGCCGCACATCCCATGCACCCCGCCGCCGGGCGGAGTCGAGGAGGAACACAGAAAAATCCCGGGATCGGGCGTGGTGTGGGGCCGCCAGCCCACGACAGGACGGGTCAGGAGCTGCCTCCAATCCGCCGCCCCACCGACGATGTCGCCACCGATCAGGTTGGGATTGTAGCGCTCGGCATCGGCGCAGTTCATCGTGTGCCGAGCAAGGACGAGATCCCGGAAGCCGGGGGCGAAACGCTCGATCTGCGCCTCGATGCGCTCCGTCATGTCCACGGTCGAGCCGGCGGGCACATGGCAGTAGGCCCAGAACGTATGCTTGCCCTCCGGGGCGCGGGTCGGATCGAAGAGACTCTGCTGGGCCGTCAGGACAAAGGGCCTCTCGGCATGGATGCCCTGGTTCGCCTCCCGCTCGGAACGGGCGATCTCGTCGAGGCTCCCTCCGACATGGACGGTTCCGGCCCGGCGGCATTCCTCCGCGATCCACGGCACCGGGCCGCTCAGAGCGTAGTCGATCTTGAAGATCCCCGGCCCATGCCGGAAACGCAGGAGCCGCTTCGCGAAGCGCTCCGGCAGGCGCTCCCCCGCGATGCGGACGAGTGCGGAGGGCGAAGTGTCGAAAAGATAGGCTTTTGCCGGAGGCAAGTCCTTCATTGAAAGGACACGGCGCCCCGTTTCCACGCTACCGCCGTTCGCCTCCAGCTCGGCGATGAGCGCCGCGACGATGCTCTGCGAACCGCCCTTAGCAATGGGCCAGCCCTTCGCATGGCCCGCGAGCATCAGCATCAGGCCCACCGCGTTGGTGGACAGGAACGAGTCCAGAGGCAGCACGGAATGGGCGGCGTTGCCGGCGAGGAGGGCGCGGGCCCGCTCGTCGGTGAACCATGCCCGCGCCATCGCAAGGGAGGACGGTGGGAGACGCAGCCCGAAGGCCGCCATCGACCAGGGATGCCGGGGCAGGCGCGGAGGCGCGAGGAGGTCCTCCATCAACTCGTCGAAACGCGGCACGAGCGGTCCGAAGAGACGCCGGTAGGCCCGTCCCGAAGCCTCGTCGAAACGGGCCGCCGTCGCCTCGACGGAGCGCTCCATCACCGCCACGACACCGCCGTCGAGCGGATGCGCCACGGGGAAATCGGGATGGATCCACTCCAGCCCATGCCGCTCCAAGCCCAGCTCCCGGAAAAAGGGCGAGGCCAGCCCCATCGGATGGATCGCCGAGCAGACGTCGTGCCGGAAGCCCGGCAGAGTCAGCTCGGAGGTGCGCGCTCCCCCGCCGGGGCGGTCATGCCCCTCGAGGACACGCACGGAGAAGCCCTCCCGCGCCAGCGCGACGGCGGCAGCGAGCCCGTTCGGACCCGAACCGATCACGACGGCGTCGAGGGAGGCGCTCATCCGCCCGGACTGGAACGCTCAGAGCTGCCCGCAGTCGGCGATGCGGATGTCCTTCGCGGTGCGCCCGCTGCGGCTGCCGAGGGTCTCGATGGTCTTCACCACGTCCATGCCCTCGACGACCTTGCCGAAGACGACGTGGGCGTTGTCGAGCCATTCGGTCACGACCGTGGTGATGAAGAACTGCGATCCGTTCGTGTTCGGTCCCGCATTCGCCATGCTGAGGATGCCGGGCTCGGTGTGCTTCAGTTGGAAATTCTCGTCCTCGAAGCGACGCCCGTAGATCGACTGTCCGCCGGTGCCGTCGCCGCGGGTGATGTCGCCGCCCTGACACATGAAGTCGGGGATGACCCGGTGGAAAGGACTGCCCTTGTAGCTCAGGCCCTTCTCGCCGGTGCAGATCGCCCGGAAATTCTCCGCCGTCTTGGGCACCACGTCGGTGCGCAGCTCGATCACGATGCGGCCCAGCGGTTCGCCTCCGGCAGTCATGTCGAAGAAAACGCGGGGAAGGGTGGATTGGTTGTCGCTCATATAGGGATGGAAATTTGGGAAGTGATGGGGTTGGGAGAGGTTCACTCGGTCACGACCTTGACCGACTCGATGACGATGGTCTCGTTCGGCA
>CAYSZN010000118.1:6115-8535 GCA_964435425.1 uncultured Akkermansia sp.
GCGGGGAAGAGTGGGTTGGTTGTCGCTCATATAGGGATGGAAATTGGGGAAGAGGTGGGGTTGAAAGCGGATTGGGAGGGGTTCACTCGGTCACGACTTTGACCGACTCGATGACGATGGTCTCGTTCGGCACGTCGTCCATCGACGCCTCGCGGACCGCGTCGCCGGACCGGGCCTTGAGCGTCTTCGTGCCGGTCGGCGACTTCGCGATCTTGTCGACGACGTCGAGGCCACCCACGACCTCGCCGAAGACCGCGTAGCCCCAGCCGTCGAAGGAGGGGGAATCGAGCTGCGTGTTGTCGGCGTGGTTGATGAAGAACTGGGCCGTGGCGCTGTGTGGATCGCCGGTGCGGGCCATCGCGATGCTGCCTCGCTTGTTCTTGAGGCCGTTTTTCGCCTCGTTCTGGATGGGGGCCTTCGTCGGCTTCTGCTCGATGGAGCCGTCCTCCTTCAACGCGAAGCCGCCGCCCTGGACCATGAAACCGTCGATGACGCGGTGGAAGACGGTCTTGTCGAAGAAGCCCTCCTTCACGTAGGCGAGGAAGTTCTTTACCGTTTCCGGCGCTTTTTCCTCGTTCAGCTCGAGGGTGATGTCGCCCTGGCTGGTCTTGAGCAGGACCTTCGGTCCGGCCTGGACCGTGGCGAGGGTTCCGAGGAGGGCGCACGCGGCGAGGAGGAGGGAGGATTTCATACGATGCGGGATGGGAATTCGAATCGCCCCGGTCGCGGCTACGCCGGAGCGCGGCAAAGTCCGCGATGGGTGCGGGGAAGTCAACCACCGACGGCGGGGCGGTCCTCTCCGCAGCAGCAGGGTTCGTCCTCCGCCTCGACGGTGCGGATGGTGAGATAGGTCATCGTGGGCGTCAGATAGACGATCTCGGCATGACGGACGCCCGAGGGCACGAAGACGGTCTCGCCCGGTCCGGCGACGACGGTCTTCCCTCCGAAGCGGTATTCGGCCCGGCCCTCGAGGATGTAGAAGGCCTCCTCGGAGAGATGCTCGTGCTGGTAGGGCGGATGCGCCGCGGTGTCGGGAATGACCGTGCGGTGGATGTGAAGCCGCCGGGCACCGTCGCGATGGCCGACGAGGGACTGGTAGTGGAGGCTCATCGTTCAGCAGGGGTTCGCAGGGGATGGAACAGGGTCATGTCGGGGAGTGGAGAGGGTTTGATGCGGCATCCGAATCGATTTCCTTCCTTGGGTCCCAGAACTGCGCCCGTAGGATCATTTGGTGACCTATTGATAACAGAGCGTCCATTGAAACGCCAGTCGGGAGAAGCTCTCACGAGCTTCTCTACCATGCCTTCTGGCGGAGTCGTCACGAAATTCCATCGTCTCCCCCACTCAACTCCTCTCCCCGGAAAGCGGCGGAGGGCCGCCGCAGTCCAAAAGCTGGCGCCTGTCCACGGGAGCCAGATCCTCGCGACAGCGTCTTGGACTGCGGCGGTCTTCCGCCGCTTTCCGAGCCTGCGCTATCCAGCCCCGCCCCCCTACCGCTCTCCGCGCCTCGGCGCTTTCCAATCCGGCGGTAGCTTGCCTTGCGGGCGCACGCCGTAGGCATCGGCGGGAATGGGATGGTTCGTTGGGTCCAGCAGAGGCAGATCGTCCGGCAGATGCTTGATTTTGAAATCCTTGTATTGGATTTTCATCTCCGGGCCGACATGGACCTGCACGGCCAGCACGCCCTCCAGAGCGCGGCCTTTTTCGTCGAAGTCAATCAGGTCGGCGGTGGGATGGCCGTCGATCCAGTGCCGATGGTGATTGCCCTCGACGAGCACCCGGTAGTCACGCCATTCTCCGGGAGGGAACACCTTCTTCTCCATCGTCCCGACGACCCAGGGCTGGCCTTCGGAATCGACGATCACCTTCTCCCCGGTGTGGGAAAGGATGCGGCGACCGCGCTCCTCGTAGAGCATGCCGTCGTAGTCGGGATGCCCGGCGACGACGTCACACTGGTAGCCGGAAACGCAGTCGAGCCCGATCTCGGGGTGCATCTGGCCGCGGTATTGGAGGCCGCTATTGCCGCCGGGACTGACCTTCACTTTCACGCGCAGCTCGAAATTGCGGACGGTGGAGCCGGTCCAGGCGAGGAAATGGTTCCGTTTCAGGGTGCCGTCGGCCTTGCCGACGATGGTCCCGTCTTCGACGGACCAGTATTGCGGATCGCCGTTCCAGCCGCGCAGGGATTTCCCGTCGAAGAGGCTGACGAAGCCCTCGGCGTCCGGCTTCGTCCCGACGGCGGCGGAGGCGGTGGGATAGGGATCGGTCGAGGCTTGGAATTCCCCCTTCAGCGGCGGCAGGGCTCCGCCGTATTGAGCGACCTGCTCGTCGGTGCGGGTCCGCAGCTCGGCCAGGGTCGCGGCGTGGGCGGGGGCGGCGGCGAGATTGACGAGCTCGCCGGGATCGTTTTCCAAATCGTG
>CAYSZN010000119.1:0-8172 GCA_964435425.1 uncultured Akkermansia sp.
TCCCCGAGCGGGCCGCTCGGGGCTACCCTTGAGTTCCGGAACGGTGCGTAGATGGAGTCCGCCCCACGGCTCGAAACGTCCAATCCCCATCCACGGTCACTTCGCCCGCCTGAAGAGGTAGTGGTCGTCGCCGGTCACCTCGAAGAACTCCCATCCCCCGTCCTTTTCGACTTCGGAGATGGTCCGGGGCAGCAGGTTGAACTTGTTCATCTCCTTGGGGAAGGTGATGGTGTTCTCCTCGGATATCTCCAGACCGAGCCATTTGGCGAGGTTCTGGAGGGTGGGATCCTTCATGTAGGCTTCTTCGCCCTCTTCCGAGACCGCCCATCCCTGCTCCTTGGCGGTGAGCAGGAAACCGACCCGGTCCATCTGCATGGCGTTGAGCGCCTTGTATTCGTATCTCGGAGCCTTGTCTCCCCCACTCCGCCCCCCGGCGAGGCCCAGGGCGGCGAGCAAGTTGGCGATGGCGACGAGAAGGATGACGGCAAGAAGGGCGAGAATGGTGTTTTTCATTGGATGAAGCGATGGGGGTCGAAAGGAGGCGAGCCGGAAGCAAACCGGATTCGGCGGAATCTGTAAAGCACAATTCCCACGCCGCGCCAATCTCCCGCGTCCCGGTAGCCCGGCAAACGATGAACAGGCGGCAGAATGTGGCGAGATGGCCGCATTCTACCATGCACCTGCCATCCGCTCCGAGATCGCGAGAATCCCGGCGAGATGGACGTCGCCGACGCCATGCTGGAACGGAAGCCCGGCGTGGGTCAGTCCGACAGCAGTCGCGGTTGCGGCGGGCGAGTCGCCGACGAGATGGATGGGCAGGCCGGGCGCAAAGCGGACCGCCTCCCGGATCTCGTGCCCGACGAGCAGCCCCGAGACGAAGCTGCGGACTTCGGAGGCGTCGAGCCTGCCCGTCAGCATTCCCGTGCGGGCCAGAAAGATCTGGTGGAGGAGTCCACCCGGACCGGCCGAGGCGTCGAGGCCGAGACGGAAGGCGGCGGACTCCGGTCCGGCAGGCGTGCCGTCGCCTCCGACGAGGCTGTCGCGGGTGAGGCGCTCGTAGGCTTCGCCGGTGAGCCAGGTGCGGAAGGACTCGATCCGGCCACCCCGGCAGACGGCCCATTTCGAATGCGTGCCGGGGAGACAGAGAACGGCGCCGCCCGTCGGCAGGTCCGGAAGCAGCCCCATCGCCTGGGTCTCCTCCCCGCGCATCACATCGGCCGTGCCCGTGCCGGGATCGTCGTAGCGGACGCCGGGGACGACGAGGACCTCGCCGAAGGTCGGGCTGGGGATCGCCACGATACCGGCGGCGAGGTCGTCGAGGCCACATGGAGCGGCGACGTAGGGAACCTCCCGCCAGCCCTCGCGGGCTCCGGCCATGCCGCTGACGAGGACCAGGGCGTCGGGATGGGTCTTTTTCCACGCGGCGCAGTGCTCGGCGAGGACGGCCTCGCAGTCTCTCCCGGCGAGGTGGCGGATCCCGTCGGGCGAGGAGACGCTGGCCACGACCTCGCCGTCGACGACGAGCTTGGCGCGAAGGTGGGTCGATCCCCAGTCGACGGCGAGGCAAGGAGATCCGCTGCGGTGTGTCATGCTGGGAGGAAAGCCGCATTTCGCCGAAGGGCAAGGCCGGGCACAGCGGGCAATCGGGGATGACAAACGGAGGCGACGGCGCTTCAATGTCCGCGCCCATCCGACCATGCGCGAGTTCATCCTGCCTCCCTGCCCCCATCTGCCCGACGCCTCCGCCTCGCTGTCGGCGGTCTCGATGCGCTCGGTGGGTGCGGACCGTGGCGAGGCCTTCTACCGACTGGCCCTCGCCTGCGCCCAGTCCCTCTGGCGGAAGGGCCTGCCCGCCCAGGCCATCCTGCTGCTGAACCGCGCCTTCTCCGCCGATCTGCACGGCGGCGAGGCCGCGCTGCGGGAGTGGCCGCCGCCCTACGCCGCCCTGCGGTGGATCCTCGAGAACCGGCAGGAGACGCACTTCGTCGGAAACCCGAGACGCCATTTCCAGCATCTCGCCACCCGCATGAGCGGTCCCCGGCACGAGGCGCGGGTGTGGCGGGCATGGGCCTGCTGGCGCATCGCCCGCGAAGCGAATCCCGAGGACCCCGCCGACGCACGGCAGATCGCGGAGGAAGGGATCGTCGAGCCCGACGACGCGGCGATCCACCGGGGATTGGAGACAGCAGGATGGCCGGGAGAATCCGCAGTCTGGAGAAAGGCCCGCCGCAGCGGCGGCGATCCAACAGAGTGAGCCCGGCCACCCAACCCTGTCGGGCCGCTCCCACGCGCGACCATGGCCCTTGACCCCGCTCCGCGATTCTGAGACAATGGCGGCTGCGATGGGAAGCCCTCCTGCCAACCGCCTCCCGCTCCTCGCGGCCCTTGGACTGGCCGCGTCCCTCTTCCTTTTCTCCTCCGCCGCCTCGGAGAGGATCGACTTCGAGCGCGAGATCCGCCCCATCCTCGCTGAGAAATGCACCCTCTGCCACGGACCGGACGAGTCCAAGGGCGGCCTGCGTCTCACCGGCATCGAGTCTGCCACGAAGGTGCTCGAATCGGGCACGCGCGGGGTCGTGCCGGGGGAACCCGAAGCCTCCGAGGTGCTGGCGCGGGTGCGCTCGACCGATCCCGACTCACTCATGCCGCCGCCGGGCAAGGGCGAGGCGCTGACGTCGGAGGAGACCGCGAAGCTGGAACGCTGGATCGCCGAGGGAGCGGTCTGGCCGAAACACTGGGCCTTCACCTCGCTTCGACGGCCGGAGCCGCCGAAGCTTGAAACCCGAAATCCGGAATCCGAAGCCCGAAATGCTGTCGATGCGTTTGTTCTGACCCGTTTGGAACAGGAAGGCCTATCCCTTTCTCCCGAGGCCGATGCCGTCACCCTGATCCGGCGTTTGTTCTATGATCTCGTTGGGCTGCCACCGACGCCCCAGCAGGTCGCGACCTACCGCGCCGCGCTGGAAACGGATCGCGAAGTGGGCTTGGCCAAGGTCGTCGATGATCTCCTCGCCAGCCCCGCCTTCGGCGAGCGATGGGGACGACATTGGCTCGATCGCGCCCGCTACGCCGACAGCGACGGCTTCGAAAAGGACAACCACCGTCCCGACGCCTGGCGCTACCGCGACTGGGTCATCGACGCGATCAACGCCGACCTGCCCATCGACCGCTTCACCATCGAGCAGTTCGCCGGCGACCTGCTGGAGAGGCCCACGCCCGACCAGATCCTTGCCACCGCCTTCAACCGCCAGACCCTGACCAACACCGAAGGCGGCGTCGACAAGGAGCAATGGCGCGTCGCCGCGGTGATGGACCGCGTCGAGACGATGGGGGCGGTCTGGATGGGACTCACCCTCGGCTGCGCCCGCTGCCACACCCACAAATACGACGAGATCACCCAGCGCGAATACTACGAGCTCTTCGCCTACTTCAACAACGGCGACGAGGTGAACGCGAAGGTGCCCGAATCGCCCGAAACGTGGGCGAAATACGAAAGCGCCCTCGCCGCGCACGCCGAAGCGGGCAAGGCGATCGAAACGAAGCTGGCAGCGGTACGCGGGGAGCTTGAGGCCCGGCTCGACGAATGGGAGGCGAGATTGTCCGAAACCCTCGCAACCGCCCGCGCCGCGACCGATCCCGACATCGTCCCCCTAAAAATCGAAGGCTTCGCCGCGCCGAAAGGGGTGCAGTTCGCGATGGAATCGGACGGCTCCCTCGTCGTCGGCGGGGAGAACCCGCCCGCCGCGACCTACACCGTCACCGCAAAACTCCCCGTCGGCCGCGTCGCTGGCCTGCGGCTCGAAGTCCTGCCCGACCCGAGCCTCGGCCAGAGCGGGCCGGGCCGGGCGCACCACGGCAATTTCGTCCTCAACCGCCTCGAACTCTCGATCAAGGGACTCGGTCCCGTGGTGCTCGGTGACGCGGCGGCGGACTATTCGCAGAAGGATTGGGACGTGCGTGGAGCCCTCGACGGAAACGTCAAGGCGGGCAAGGACGGGAGCGGCTGGGCCGTCGGCGGGTCCACCGGCAAAGCGCACCACGCCGACTTCGGCTTCGCCGAGCCCGTCGCCCTGCCCGAGGAAAAGGAGATCACCCTGACATTGACGCAACACTACGGCGGGCAGCACACTCTCGGACGTTTCCGCCTCCACGCCCTCACCGCTCCCACCGAACTGGCCGTGCCGGGTCCGCTCCGCGAAATCCTCGCCAAACCCGCCGACCAGCGCACTCCGTCCGACCGCGAGCGCCTCGCCCGCCACATCGAGCGTATCGACGTGAAGACCCGCCCCGTTCTCGCCGAAGCCGCCGCCCACGCCACGAAGCGCCCCGTCGCGCCGGAGATGGACGTGCGCGTCATCGGCGAGCGGAGGACGGATCCCCGCGCCACCCATGTCCTCCATCGCGGGGAGTTCAAGGAGCCGCTCGACGCGGTCCAGCCCGCGACCCTCTCCGTCCTGCCTCCGGTGAAGCATCGCGGCGAAAGCGGCGACCGTCTCGACCTCGCCCGCTGGCTCGTGGGCGGGGAGAATCCCCTGCCGCCCCGCGTCCTCGCCAACGACCTCTGGATGCAGCTTTTCGGCGAAGGCCTCGTGCCCACGCCCGAAGATTTCGGAGTGCGCGGCGACCGTCCTACCCATCCCGAATTGCTCGACTGGCTCGCGGCGGAGCTGGTCGAGTCGGGCTGGTCGCGGAAATCGCTCATCCGCACCATCGTCCTGAGCCAGACCTACCGCCAGAGCTCCGACCATCGCCCCGATCTGGTCGAGCGCGATCCGAAGAACGAGCTTCTCGCCCGACAGAACCGCTTCCGCGTCGAGGCCGAAATCGTGCGCGACCTCTCGCTCGCCGCCGCCGGCCTGCTCTCGACGAAAGTGGGCGGCCCCAGCGTCTTCCCGCCCATCCCCGAGGGCGTCGCCGACGTGAACTACAACTCCGCCTTCAAATGGAAGACGAGCGAGGGCGAGGACCGCTACCGCCGCGGCCTCTACACCTACTTCAAGCGCACCGCCCCGCATCCGGGCCTGATCACCTTCGACTGCCCCGACTCGAACGTGACGACGGTCCGCCGCGCCCGCTCGAACACGCCCCTCGCCGCGCTCATTACGCTGAACAGCGAGAGCTTCGTCGAAGCCGCCCAAGGCCTCGCCCGTCGGGTGCTGACGGAGCAAGCGAATGGCGACGACTCGGCGCGACTGGAGCATGCCTTCCGCCTCTGCCTCGCCCGCGAGCCCCGTGACTCCGAACGCGACCGCCTCGCCAGCCTGCTGGAGAGCGCACGGGCTTGGTATCGCGGACGCGAGGCCGAAGCGGCGGAACTGGCGGGAGCAGCGTTGCCCGATGGTGTCGCTGCGGGCGAAGCGGCGGCGTGGACCGCGACGGTGCGGGTGCTGCTGAATTTGGATGAGTTTTTGACTCGGGGGTGATGAATGAAAGGAAATGGATTTTGACCACGAATGGACACGGATAAACACGAATGCCGGCTCCAGAAACACTCAGTAACTCGTGACCCATGACCCGTGACTCATGACAACTCCCCTCCACCGCACCCGCCGCGAGTTCCTCACCACTTCGGCCTGCGGCCTCGGTGGCATCGCCCTTGGCTCGATGCTGAGCGAGGACGGGCTCCTCAACGCCGCGAACGCCGCCGATTCCGCAGCCTTCGCCGAGGCCGCCTCGCACCGCGAGGCCAAGGCAAAGGCCTGCATCTTCATCTTCATGGAGGGCGCGCCCTCGCAACTCGACCTTTTCACCCCGAAGCCGAAGCTCAACGACCTCCACGGCCAAAGCCTGCCCAAGGAGATCCTCGACAAGGCGCGCTTCGCCTTCATCCAGCCCGAAACCGCGACCCTGATGGGCTCGCCGCGAACATGGAAGAAGCACGGGCAATGCGGCATGGACTTCTCCGACCTGCTGCCGCACCTCGCCACCTGCGCCGATGATCTGCTCATGATCCGCTCGCTCCACAGCGACGAGTTCAACCACCACCCCGGCCAGCTCCTCATGCAATGCGGCGTCTCGCGCTTCGGGATGCCCTCGATGGGATCGTGGATCAACTACGGCCTCGGCACCCCCTCCGCCAACCTGCCCGGCTACGTCGTCCTCAACGCCGGGCGCGGCGGCTCGGGCGGGTCGAGCCTCTGGACTTCCGGCTTCCTCTCCTCGAAATACGCCGGCGTCCAGTTCCGCAACCAGGGCGAGCCGGTCCTGCACTTGGAGAACCCGAAGGGCCTCGCCCCCGAGATGCAGCGGGCCGGACTCGACGTCCTGCGCGACCTCAACGAGGCCCGCTACCAGGAAGTCCACGACCCCGAGATCGCCAGCCGCATCGCCAGCTACGAGCTCGCCAACCGCATGCAGACCGCCGCGCCCGAGTTGGTGGACTTGTCAGGCGAGTCGAAGGCCACTCTCGACATGTACGGCGTGGACCGCTCCGAGCCCGAGGGCAAGGACTTCCGCGGAACCCTGCCGGGGCTGCGCACCTACGACACCTTCGCGCGGAACTGCCTCCTCGCCCGCCGTCTCGTCGAGCGCGGCGTGCGTTTCATCAACATCATCCACGCGAGCTGGGACCAGCATTCCGAACTCGACAGCAACCTCGCCTACAACGCCGGCGTCGTCGATCAGCCCATCGCCGCCCTCATCAAGGACCTGAAGCAGCGCGGCCTGCTCGACTCGACCCTCGTCGTGTGGGGCTCGGAATTCGGTCGCACCCCGCTCGGAGAGAACCGCCCCGGCCGCCTCTCCAACACCGGACGCGACCACCATCCCAACGCCTTCACCATGCTCATGGCCGGAGGCGGCTTCAAAGGCGGGCACATCTACGGCGCGACCGACGAGATCGGCTGGTTCGCGACGGAGAACCCCGTCCACGTCAACGACCTCCACGCGACCATCCTCCACCAGTTCGGCCTCGACCACCTCAAGCTGACCTACCGCTTCCAAGGCCGCGACTTCCGGCTGACGGACGTGGGCGGGAAGGTGGTTCGGGATTGGATTGCTTGAGACGGCTTTGCGTCGAAAGGCATCCATGGGAATGCTCCCAAACGAACACACGTTGACGCCACGGTCCGCATCCACTATTTTGATGTATCCACTAAAACGCCATGGTCAAAACCCAGGTTCAGTTTCCGGACACCCTCTATGCCCAGCTCAAGGCCCTCGCCGCCGAGCAGGAATGGACCTTGGCGGAGACCTTGCGCCGTGGCGCGGAGCTTCTCCTCGCAACCCGCCCGCTGCCTCCGCCGGGTGGGGCCAAGCCGTGGACCCTTGAACCTCCGGCGAACACCCAGCTTCGCATGGATCCCTTCGAGCATGAGGATTGGCGACTCCACGCCAATCTCGGCACCAATCTCGCCGAGCTGCTCCACGAGCCTCCGGCATGACGGTCTGCGACACGAATATCCTGTTTCCCGCCCTCGAAGCCTCGCACCCGCAGCACGCCGTCGCCCGAGCTTGGCTCGAATCCAAGATTGGCGACTCCACGTTCGCGCTTTGCGAATTGGTTCTGGTGGAGGTCTATACCCTCCTGCGGAATCCCGCCGTCTGCGCCCGCCCCCTCGACGCCTCCGAGGCCGTCCGCAAGATTCAAAACCTTCGCCAGAACCCGGCTTGGCTCACGCTCGACTATCCCGGCCCCGGTCACATGGAGGCCGTGTGGATCCATGCGGGCAGCAGCGACTCCGTCCGCCGTATCTACGACATCCGCCTCGCCCTCACCCTGCGGCATTACAACGTCACCCACTTCGCCACCGCGAACAAAAAGCATTTTCAGGACTTCGGCTTCGAACGGGTGTGGAATCCCTTGGCTGAATCGGTCGGGGCGAGGCCTTGATCGGAGCTGGTGACTGCCGCTTCCCAAATCTCGCTTGATTGCGATCAAATGTCGATCTCCCGTGTCCGTCCGGCCTCGATTCCAGCAATGCGTTTGCGCATACGGTAAAATACGAATCCGACAACCAACAAGCCAACCCCGACGGCAAACGCTCGTCCAGAGTGCCGCATTCTGGAGGTGGTGAATGACCTATCCCACACGTTATAGAACTCGAAACGGTCCCCATCCCAATGGGCAACCCGATAATCCTTCGCCCCTGCCTGCGCCGACTGTCCTTCTAAAACGCCGAAAGAAGTGCCGGAATCCGGTGCTCCTATATAAAATCGCCGGGACACTCCGTG
>CAYSZN010000119.1:8182-8527 GCA_964435425.1 uncultured Akkermansia sp.
TCAGCGCATTCGAGTCTGGAAAACTCGAGTTCCGCTCAATGTGAATTCCAACAAACTCGCTGCAATCGACCAATTGGGAATGAAAATTGCGGTAATAAATCCCGTCAACAATTGCAACCAACAAGCCGTACGAACCACCAAGCATGGCGAAAATCGAGATGGCCCCGAAACCTGCCACCAAGAACTTTATGATAGGAGTTTTCAATACAGGCAACTCAATGATCCAGTCCCGAAAACCCGTCAAGCCCGAATCCGCCATGGAGCCGCTTCCGCTCATGGCTCTGGTAAGAACGCCTCGCCGAGGCGTCCGCCGTCGTGGCAAAAACATCCGAGCCAATGGAGTCG
>CAYSZN010000120.1:0-4892 GCA_964435425.1 uncultured Akkermansia sp.
GCGACGAAGACGAACACCGGCTTCTTCCGGCAGATGCGGCAGCTCACCGTGACCGGCTACTTCATCTCCGAGATCGGCGCGACCCAGGCGCTGGAATACCTGCCGGTGCCCGGACGCTTCGAGGGCGATGTGCCCATGCAGCCCGGCCAGAAAGCCTGGGCAATTTCGAGATAGGCGGAAAGAACATGAAAGACTGCGAATACGATGTATCGCTGATCACCCGCGAGGGCATCGATGCTCTGCTCCATTTCCTGCCATACTTCAACGATGATCGTGCTCGATTTGGCACAGAGGTGAGTATCACCGACGGGTGCATCGCCCCTTCCATTCTCACCCCGAAGTCCATGGAATTCTACGAAGCATGCTACGAGCACAACTTCGTCCAAGATTTTGATTGGGGTGAGTGGTCCCAGAGTCGACAGGGGATGGTTTCATGCGGCGAAGGAATCGAAGACCTTGATCTTGCAGGTATCGGTCGGCTTCTCACGGCCCATATCAGGGGAGACCGCTTTTGCGATGGCCATCTGCTGGGCGTCATGCGTTCCGGCCAGATGGCCCATATACTGGAACGGCTTATGGAACTAATAGAAAGCACAACATCGCCAATGCATGCGTCCCTTCCTGATTCGGATATGCCGAAACCGTTCAATAAGGAAGAGATCCAAACGAAAAAGCAGACGAGAGCACCGAAGCAACTTGGGGACTTCGGCGAGGGCCTTGTCAATTATGCGTTGATACGAAAAGGGTTTGAGGTTGCCTGTGTCGATCACGTTGGAGCTGATCTGATTGCAGAGAAGCAGGGTTCCCGATTCGCGATCTCCGTGAAAACCAGGCTTTTCAAGACCGGGTCCAAAGAGAGTTTGTGCTTTCAGGCTGAATATGATCACCTCGACAAGCTCGAGCGCTTCGCGAGTCAGTTTGGAATGAAGCCGGTGTTTGGACTTGTGATTTGTATTGCGGACGAGAACGCAATACATCTCCTTCTGGCCAGGGTGGAAGATATCCGAAACAACCTCCCCAAGGTCAAGCATGGTTACTCATTTCGTTTCTCGAAGACAACCCGCCAGAAGCTGTTCGAGCAAAAACATATCGACTATTCCTGTTGGACAGGTGAGGTCATTGGCAAAAATGACTTTGTCTAACCTTGACGATAGCCTCCCATCCAACAGGGTTCCGTCCCAGACCCGACAGGGTCGCTTCCAGCACCTTTTACCTTTTACTTTTCACCTTTCACTGCCGCGCAGCGGCATCCCCCGCCATGCCCAATCTGAACATCGACGCCAGAAAAGCCAACACCTACGACGCCATCGTGATCGGATCGGGCGTCTCGGGCGGTTGGGCCGCGAAGGAGCTGACCGAGAAGGGGCTGAGGGTCCTCGTGCTCGAGCGGGGCCGCCAGCTCCACCACATCGCCGGCTACGAGTATGCGATGAAGGCTCCGTGGGAGACGAAATACCACGGCAAGATCACCGTCGAGCAGGCCGAGACCCATCCCAAGCTGGCCCGCGACTATCCCTACAACGAGACGACGGAGACCTACTGGATGAAGGACGTGGATTCCCTCTACGAGGAGGAGAAGCGCTTCGACTGGTACCGCCCCGACATCGTCGGCGGCAAGTCCATCATGTGGGGGCGGCAGTGCTACCGCCTCAGCGACCTCGATTTCGAGGCGAACGCGAAGGAGGGCGTCGCCATCGACTGGCCGATCCGCTACCGCGACATCGAGCCGTGGTATTCCTACGTGGAGAAATTCGCCGGCATCTCCGGCGAGGCGCTCGGCCTGCCGCATCTGCCCGACAGCGAGTTCCTCCCGCCGATGGACATGTATTTCGTCGAGAAGGAGGTGCGCAAGCGCATTGAGAAGGCCTATCCCGGCCGGCACCTCACCATCGGACGCGTTGCCAACCTTTCCCAGGTCGCCGAGGCCCAGCTCGGGGTGGGGCGCGGACCCTGCCAGTACCGCAACCGCTGCGCGATGGGCTGCCCCTTCGGTGCCTACTTCAGCAGCCAGTCCGCGACTCTGCCGGCTGCCGCGGCGACGGGACGCCTCACCCTGCGCCCCGCCTCCGTGGTGCGGGAGATCGTCCTCGACCCCGCGACGCAGCGGGCCACCGGCGTGCGCGTGGTCGATGCGGAGACGCTGGAGGAGACCGAGTTCTTCGCCCGGATCGTCTTCGTCTGCGCCAGCGCCATCGCCTCGACCGCGCTGATGCTGAACTCGAAGTCCGAGCGCTTCCCCGACGGGTTCGGCAACGACAGCGGCGAGCTGGGGCATAACCTGATGGACCACCATTTCCGCGCCGGGGCCAGCGGCGTCTGGGAGGGCGACCACGACCGCTATTTCTACGGCCGCCGTGCCAACGGCATCTACATGCCCCGCTACCGCAACCTCGGCGACGACAAGCGCGACTACCTGCGGGGCTTCGGCTACCAGGGCGGAGGCGGCCGCCAGGGCTGGGAGCGCAACGTCGCCGAGCTGTCCTTCGGCGCGGAGCTGAAGGAGGAGCTGACCCAGCCCGGCCCGTGGACGATGGGACTCGGGGGATTCGGCGAGACCCTGCCCTACCACGACAACCGCATGTATCTCCATCCCGGGAAGCGGGACAAGTGGGGCCTGCCCATCGTCGTCTTCGACGCCGAATTCCGCGAGAACGAGAAGAAGATGCGTATCGACATGATGGAGGATGCCCGCGAGATGCTCGAGACCGCCGGGCTGAAGAACGTGAAGGCCACCGAGGGCGAGTCCTTCCCCGGCACCGCCATCCACGAGATGGGCACCGCCCGGATGGGCCGCGACCCGAAGACCTCGGTCCTCAACGAATGGAACCAGGTCCACGCCGCGAGGAACGTCTTCGTCACCGACGGCTCCTGCATGACCTCCGCCTCCTGCGTCAATCCCTCGCTCACCTACATGGCCCTCACCGCCCGCGCGGCGGACTTCGCCGTGGCGGAGATGAAGAAGGGGAATCTGTAGGGCGGGCGGGTTTTTCGGGCCGGGTTCGATCCTCTACGCTATTATTGCCACCAGACACGTCCACGGCCTCCCATGCTCATCCTCTACACCACGGAAGACGGCAGAAACCGCATCCAGCTCCGGGCGGAAGACCAGACCGTCTGGCTCACGCAGTTGGAAATGGCGGAGTTGTTCAACGCCACGAAGCAGAACATCTCCCTTCACCTCAAGAACCTCCTTGAGGACGGGGAATTGGACCCTGCGGCAACTGTCAAGGAATCCTTGACAGTTCAAACCGAAGGCACCCGCGAGGTCCGACGCCAAGTCACGCTCTACAACCTCGACGCCATTCTCGCCGTCGGCTACCGCGTGCGCTCGCCGCGTGGCATCCAGTTCCGCCGCTGGGCCTCGACCGTGCTCAAGGAATATCTGCTCAAGGGTTTCGTCATGGACGACGAGCGTCTGAAGAACCCCGATGGCCGCCCGGACCACTTCGACGAGATGCTGGAGCGCATCCGCGACATCCGCGCCTCGGAGAAGCGTTTCTACCAGAAGGTGCGCGATCTCCTTGCCCTCAGCACCGACTACGACAAGACCGACCGCGCCACCCAGCAGTTCTTTGCCACGGTCCAGAACCTGCTGCTTTTCGCCGTCACGGGGAAAACCGCCGCCGAACTCATCACCGCCCGAGCCAATCCCGACGACCCGCATTTCGGCCTGCTCGCGTGGAAGGGCGACAAGGTTCGCAAGGGCGACATTCTTGTGGCGAAAAACTACCTCACGGAAGACGAGATCGACACCCTCAACCGCCTCGTGGTCATCTTCCTGGAAACTGCCGAACTCCGCGCTAAGAACCGCAGCGAAACTCGCATGGGTTTCTGGAAGGAGAACGTCGATCAGATCATCGTCTCCAACGGCTTCCCCCTCCTGACCCATGCCGGTTCCATCAGCCACAAGCAGATGGAATTGACAACGGGCGAGCTATACCTGGACTTCGACCAACGCCGCAAACAGGAGGAAGCCCGGAAAGCCGATCTGGAGGACGAGGCGGAACTCAAGGGCCTCGAAAACAGGATCAAACGACGGAGGAAAGGCGGGGAGTGAGGATTTGGAAGGGCTTGCTTTCCTCGAAGCACGCTGGGAGTTCGGGTTTCCTCCCCGCCAATGGTCGGAAGAGTCGCCTCTTCCGCTACCTTCCGCAGCGCCTCGCCCCACCTTCGTTGGATCGGACGGTCCGATCCGGAAGCCGCTCCGCCATCTCGCCTCACACCCGCGCCTCGACCTCGCGCATGTAGCGGAGGCTCTCCTCGCAGATGGTCTCGATGCCGGGCTCGTAGCGGAAGACTTCGACGGAGACCCAGCCGTCGTAATCGATGTCCTTCAGCGCTTTGAAGATGGGATCGAAGACGACTTCGCCCATGCCGGGGCCGAGGAGGTTCGGGTCGTTGGCGTGGAAGTGGGCGATCCAGTCGCGGCTGGCGTGGATGATGTCTGGGATGGGGCCAGGCTCGCCGGACATGGCCTTCACATCGAGGTGGAGGCGGCAGTTCGGCGAATCGATCTTCTCCGCCAGCTCGATGCCGAGAGCGGCGGTGTTGAGGAAGTCGCCTTCGGTCTGGGCGAGCGGTTCCAAGGCGAGAGTCACTCCGCAATCCTCCAGCACAGGCATGGCCCGGCGGACCGTGTCGGCGGCGAAGTCCATCGCCTGCTCGTGTCTGACGCCGGGTAGCAGATTGCGCTGCTGGGGCGAGCCGAGGACCATGATCGTTCCGCCGAGGTCGGCGCAGAGGCGGGCGAGCTCGGCGAGGTAGGCGCCGGTGCGCTCGCGCACAGCCTCGTCGGGCGTGGTCAGGTAGAAGCCCTCGGTTTTCGCAAGGAGCCAATGCAGGCCGACGCATTCCAGCCCGGCATCCACGATCTGTCCACGCAGGACGGCGCG
>CAYSZN010000120.1:4992-8487 GCA_964435425.1 uncultured Akkermansia sp.
GCAGGCCGACGCATTCCAGCCCGGCATCCACGATCTGTCCACGCAGGACGGCGCGATCCTCCGCGCCGAAGTCGGGAATCGGTTTACCCAGCGTGAACGGAGCGATCTCGATTCCGGTGTAGCCGACGGAACGGGCGTAGGCGAAGGCCTTCTCGAAAGGCCAGTCTTGGAAGGTCTCGTTGCAGATGGCGTATTTCATGAATCCTGAATCCCTCAATTCCTCAAAGCCTTGAAACCTCACCTCCGCCGCTTCGGCGCGGGCCGTTTCTTGCGTAGCGGCTGCGGATTGTCCTCGAGGAGGGCGGTATAATTGTAGGGGAAGCCCTCCAGCTTCCGCTTCTCGATCTTCTGCCCGATGAAATGCTCGACGGAGCGGGCATTCTCCAGCTCGTCGGCGGTGAGGATGGTGAAGGCGTCGCCCTCCTTCTGGGCGCGGCCGGTGCGGCCGATGCGGTGGACGTAGTCCTCGGGATTCTCGGGGACGCGGTAGTTGATGACGTGGGTGACGCCGGAGATGTCGAGGCCGCGGGCGGCGATGTCGGTGGCGACGATGATGTTGAAGGTGCCGTCGCGGAAGCCCTGGAGGGCCTTGGTGCGGTCGCTCTGCCGGATGTCGGAGTGCAGGGCGGCGGGGCGGGTGCCCTCGATCGCCTCGATGCGGGGCAGGAGGGCGTCGGCCTCCTTCTTCGTGCGGGTGAAGATCATGATGCTTTCGTAGCCGGTCTGCTTGATGATCTCGACGATCAGCTCGTCGCGCTGGTCCATGCCGACGGGGTAGAAGGCGTGGGTGACGGTCTCGGCGGGAGAGCGGCGCTCGCCGATCTCGACGGAGACGGGGTCGTTCAGCGCCCAGTTCGCCAGCGTCTGGATCGCGGGCGGCATCGTCGCGGAGAAGAAGAGGGTCTGGCGTCCCTTGGGACACTGGTCGATGATGCGCTTCACGTCGGGGAGGAAGCCCATGTCGAGCATGCGGTCGACCTCGTCGAGGACGAGGAACTTCACGTCGCTGAGGTCGAGGTTGCCTTTCTCCATGTGGTCGAGCATCCGTCCGGGGGTCGCGATGATGACGTCGGGCTTGTTCTCGAGGGCCTCGATCTGGTGGCCGTAGCCGACGCCGCCGTGGAGGAGGACGACGTTGAGCGGCTTGTAGTAGGAGAAGACGTTCATCTGGTCCTCGACCTGGGCGGCGAGCTCGCGGGTCGGCTCGAGGACGAGGCACTGGGGCCGTGTCGAGGGCTTCATCTGGCAGATGATGGGCAGGCCGAAGGCGGCGGTCTTGCCCGTGCCGGTCTGCGAGGCGCCGATGATGTCCTGCCCGCCGAGGGCGACGGGGATGGACTGGGCTTGGATGGGGGTCGGCTCGGTGTAGCCGGTTCTGGCGATGGCCCTTAGCACCGGGCCGGAGAGTCCTAGTTCTTCAAATGAAGGCATCCGGGATCAACGCGGCTCCGGCCCCTGCTTTCAAGGGGAATTTCGCCCCGTTTTCGCGATGGGGCGATCACGCCGCCTGACGCCGTGCCCGTCGTCCCGCGAGAAGGTGGTCGAGGGAGAGGCGTCCCCCGCCGCCGCAGGCGAAACCGGCGAAGACGCCGAGGTAGAGGGCGAGGGACTGGGGGTTCAGGGTGGGGGAGAGGGTAATGGCGGAGAGGAGGACGAAGCCGATCATCAGCGCGAAGAGGAGGGCGTTGAGGCGGGTGAAGAATCCGAGCAGCACGCCGAGGAGGGTGGTCGACATCAGTGCGACGGCGAGGGGGGCGACCATGCCGGGCACGGGCAGATCACGCTCGGCGAGCTGGTCGACGAGGCTCCATCCGGACTCGTCCCAGAGATGCCCGACGGCCTGCCCGAGCTGGTCCGCGAGCTGGTAGTAGGCGAAGGTCGCGACGGAGGAAAGACGGATGGCCAACAGCCCGAGATCCGCGAGACGCGGTCTCTCCGGGTCCGAATCCTGAAGCAGTTGGAACGACATGGCCGATGAACGGATGGGGCGGGGCACTCAAGCACGGAGGCCCGACGTTCCGCAATCGAAATCCCGCCGCCACCGGACACGCGGGATGCGAGGGGGCTTCCGCAGGCGTTTCTCCGCCGTTTGCCGCGATTTCCATGGTTATCAAAATCCGAGGGCTCCCGATTCTCGTTTTGTATGAAAGAGCGCTTTGCCGGAGCCATGGCGAGGGGATAGGCTCCGGCGATGCGAGGACGGGCCATGCAGAACGATTTCTACGGAGACTTCGACCGGGAGCGGATCGAGGGCGAGGGGGCTCCCCGGGAGGGTGAGCACCGCACCGCCTTCCAGATCGACCGCGACCGCATCATCCACACGTCGGCCTTCCGCCGCCTCCAGAACAAGACGCAGGTCTTCTTCAGCGGCGAATACGACTTCTACCGCACCCGTCTCACGCACTCGATCGAGGTCGCGCAGATCGGACGCAGCCTCTGCGACCGCCTCAACCGCACCTCGCCGCTCCTGGGGCCGGGACATTCCATCGATCCCGATCTCGTCGAGGCGGCCTGCCTCGCCCACGATATCGGGCATCCGCCGTTCGGACACACCGGCGAACGAGCGCTGCACCGGCTGATGGCACCCTACGGCGGGTTCGAGGGCAATGCGCAGACCCTGCGCATCCTGACGAAGATCCTCTTCGCGCCCGACCGCGGGATGAGGCCCACCCGCGCCCTCGTGGACGGTGTCCTGAAGTACAAGACCCTCCACGGCGAGATCGCGGACCAGCGGAACCACTTCCTCTACACCGACCAGGCCGACGTGCTCGGCTTCGCCATGGCGGGCCGGTCCTTTCCCGCGGAACTGCCGCCGGGGCGCGAGCGCAACGCCTTCCGCTCCATCGAGTGCCGCCTCATGGACTGGGCCGACGACACCGCCTACTCCCTGAACGACATCGCCGACGGGATCGAGGCCGGCTTCATCCGCATCGACGGGATCGAGCGCTGGGCGGCGTCGCAATCTCCGACGGAGACCGAGAGCCGGTGGCTCGGGCAGCTCATCGACGCGATCCGGCGGGGCCGGGTCGAATCGACCATCGGGAAGAAGATTGGACGCTTCATCGGCGCGGCGGAGCTGGTCGAGATCGCGGAGCCCGGCGCCTTCCTCGCTGATCTCACCGCGAGGTACCGCTACCGGCTCGTCCTCGATCCCGAGGTCGAGGCGGAATGCGCCCTCTACAAGCGCCTCGCCCTCGACCTCGTTTTCCGCCGTCGGCAGCTCCAGCAGCTCGACCGGAAGTCCGACCACATCCTCACCCGCCTCTTCGGCGTCTTCGCCGAGCTCTACATCGTGCGCGACCGGCCGGGCCGGGACCACTACCGGCTTCTGTCGGAGGAGGAGGAGGCGCTCGTCTTCTCCCAGCCCCACGAGGCCGCCCGCGCCCGCGTCGTCTGCGACGTGCTCGCGAAGATGACCGACGGGATCGCCTCGCGCACCTACCGCCGCCTCTTCGACGCGGATTTCGGCTCCATCGTCGATCTGGTGTGAGCGGC
>CAYSZN010000121.1:0-8385 GCA_964435425.1 uncultured Akkermansia sp.
GTGGACGATTTCTGGGGTTTCCAAGAATGGAAGAACTTCGAACGCGCTCTGCGCCAGATCTTTCCCGACCGCGAATGGGTCGAGCTCGAACTTGACCACCCCATCTTCCACATGGTTTTCGACATCGACATCAAACCGCAGATCCCCGCCGTGGGCATGGCGATGATGGGGCGCGAGCAGGGCATCACCTACGAATGGAACAAGCCCGGCTCGGAGACGCCGCACTACCGCGCCATCCACGACGACGCCGGCCGCATCTGCATGATGATCTGCTTCAACACCGACCTCGGCGACGGATGGGAGGAGGAAGGGACGGACCCATGGTTCTTCCGGGAGTTCTCCGAGAAATACGCCTATCCCCTCGGCATCAACATCGTCTTCTACGCGCTGACGCACTGAGGGCGGCGGAACGGTCCGATGGGGCGTCTCATTGCCCCGGTTTCGGGGGCGATTTGGGGAGCGGAACGGAGGGGGCCGCCGGAGCGACGCCGGGAGGGCGAAGAGGCTGCGGAGCGGCGGGGGCGACAGGCTTGGCACCTCCGGGGCCTGCCGGGGCCACTCCGGGAGGGCGAAGGGGCTGCTGGGCTGGAGCGACGGGGGTGGCGGGAGCCGCACCGGGTGCCTTGGACGGGAGGGCGGCCGGTTTGGGTGGAGCAGCAGGGCCGCGGACCTGGTCCAGCTTCACGGTGGCTCCGTCAGGAGAGGCGGGCGTTGCGACGGCCACGGGCACGGCGGCGCGGACAGCGCCGGCAGGTACGGCGGCTGCCACCGAAATGGGAGCGGTCTTGGGGGTGGCGGGCTTTGCGGCGCTTTCCAGAGAGGCGACCAGTTCCTCCAGCGGGGTGGTCGCCAGGACCGCCACAGGCGCGAAGAAAGCCGGGACGACCGTGCCGACCACGACCCGGTCCATGGGCTTCAGAGCCACGCCGTCGGCACCGACGCGGGCTCCGTTGACCTGGGTGCCGTTGGTCGAGCCGGGATCGACGATTCGGTAGGTGTCGCCTTCGCGGACGAGGCGGCCGTGCTTCACCGAGACTTCGGCGACGAGGATCTGGATGTCGTTTTCGGGGCTGCGGCCGAAGGTGACGGTGTCCCCGCCGAGATCGTGGCGCACGGGAGGCTCGCCGGGGATGCAGACGATGAAGGAGAAGGTGTTTTCTGACATGGTCCGAGATTCAACGAAATTAGGCGGAAGATGTCAACACGATCCATTCGCAGGATGCGGGAGAACCCGGGCCTGCCGTTCCAGCCAAGTCCTTGCCGCGTTCTCGATTCCTTCCGGTTCCGGCTCCCGGAAGGGCTCGTGCCGTGCGCCGGAAGCGTAGATCCATGTCTTGTCCTTCGCCGGGAGGCGTAGGAAGAGCTCCTCCGCATAGCGTGGCGGACAGACGCGGTCCTCGGCCCCCTGAGTGAGGAGGAAGGCGATGCCGGGATCGATCCGCTCCGCGCTATCGAGAAGGACGCCTTCGGCTTTGAGGAGATCCGTCGCAAACCGTAGCGAGACCCGGTGGTGGCCGCCGCACCGTTTTCTGGCGGAATCGGCGAAGGGGGCAAAGCCAGTGTGGAAGCAGTCCCGCGCGCGCACGCCGGTGCCGAGCGTCATGCTGGGGAAATGCTCCGCGAGCATCCTCGCCACCGCGATCTTCAGACGTGGCTGGCCATGGGAGGGGCGCAGCAACGGGGAGCTCAGCCAGACCCAGCGCAAGCGGTGCAGCGCCCCATTCCCACGGCAGCGGCGCGCCAGCCAGGGCAAAAGAAGGAAGGCACCGGTCGAATGGGCGAAGATGCCGTGTGGCGCGAGGCCGAGGGACTCCACCGTCTCGTCGAGGAGCTGGCAGGACTCCTCCATCGAGGGCATGTCGCCTCGGGTGCCGTCGGATTCCCCGTTCCCAGGCCAGTCGAAGCCGACGGTCCGGTAGCCGGCCCGGCTGATCAATCCTGCGGCCCAGTCGTGCCTGCCGGAATGGTCCCCCAGTCCATGGAGGACGAGGGCATCGCCATGGGCCGTCTCCACCGCAGGCCATCTTCGCACGAGGAGGCTCTTGCCAAGCGCCGCCGAATGGATCCGCTGGGTCGTGGATGGGAAAGGGCTCACCCCGGAAAGCTCGCAGAAGCGGCAAAAGATTCCAGTTGCGGATAGGCCCACCGGAGTTTATTTTCGCGGCCCTTCAAACGGGAGACTTGCGCGGTTAGCTCAGGGGTAGAGCATCACCTTGACACGGTGGGGGTCACAGGTTCAAATCCTGTATCGCGCACCATCCCGTTCTCGGATGGCTGTCTCCCCGCCAAGGGCCGGTTCCGCCGTGTCGATGGCCATTCTCTACAAGTCACCCGTCTGTCTTGCCGTCCTCAATCCAAAGGGGCGGGATCCATACCTCGACTATGCGGGAGGTCCTGACCACTACGAGCGCGGCGTCCATGCTCCGGTCAACTTCCATGCCTACGCGGCGGCGACCTGCGGAGCCTTCTGCGATTCCATCGAAGCCGTTCTTGCGGAGCGCGAACGCTTCGATGCCGTGCTCGTGCTCATCCGTCGGCGCACATGGCTCAGCCTCGCGGCAGTGAGAAGGCTCAAGCAGGCCGGAATGCGCGTCCTCGTTGCGTGGAAGGAGTGCAGCCACAACCAGATCTCCCGGCAGCTCAACTCGATCCGTGCGCTGCGTGCCTATGGAGAGATCCTCGAGCTCGCCGATGGCATCCTTTCTCCCACTCTCGCCTGGCCGCCGAGGGTCGGGGCGATCCGGCAGGAGGAGTTCTGGAGGAAGCTGAAGTTCATTCCCACGCCCTATCCGGTCGATTTTCCCTCATGGGATTTCTCCACCCCTGCCGAGGAGCGCTGCGGCATCCTCATCGGGACGCGCGAGTTCAAGACGGAGTCCCGCAACCACATCCAGGCCATCGCAAGGGCCGCTTCCCTTGCCCATGAGTTCGGCATCCCCCGGGTGACGGTGATCAATTCCGACAAGGCGAAGGGCTCGCGCATCCTTCGCGACCTTGCCAGGACCTTTCCGCCCGGCTGTCTCCGCGTCATCGACACCACGCTGCCCTATCCGGACTACATGCGGCTGCTTTCCTCGCATCGCTTCATCTACCAGATGGACCGGAGCACCGTGCCTGGCCAGGTGGCGGGCGACTGTCTTCTCGCCCGCACCCTCTGCGCCGGCGGCAGCTCCACGATCGAGAAGATGGCCTTCCCCGAGTTCAGCGACGACGGCACGATTCGGATGAAGAACGTCTTCGAGCGCATCGAGCGCATCCTCCACGACGACGAGGAATATCTTTCGGCGATTCAGAAATCGCAGCGGATCGCGGCGAAGTCGCTCAGCTTCGAGTCGGTCGCCCGGCAGTTCGGGGCGTGGCGGATCGTCGCCGGAGGGGCTTGACCAGGCGATGCCGTCACTTGCCGAGCGAAACCTCGGAACCGGCCACGACGCATTTCCACGTGCGCTGCGTTCCATCGGTGTAGCGCTCGCGGTAGGTGATGACCTTCACTTTGTAGGGCACCTTGCGGCCGCAAGGGAGGCAATGGTGGCGCTGCTCCCACTCCGTCTTGATGGGCCAGGTCCACAGCTTCAGGACATTCTTTGCCGGTTTGTAGTCGTCGACGCATTCGCAATGGTCGAAGCGGGCGGCCTGGGCCACGGCAGATGAAAGGGCGAGGACGGCGAGGAGGAAGACGAGTGTCTGGATCGGGCGGTTCGGTCTCATGGAGTCGGTTTCGGTCGGTGCCGCGGCCATCGTAGCGGAAGCATCCGAATCCCGCAACTCTTTCGACGCGGATCGGGTTGAAAGGCATGGTGGAGAAGCCCGCGAGAGCTTCTCCCGGACGGCGCTTCAATGGACGTCCGTCGAAGTTCTCCCGGACTTCGCTGCGGTTCCAGCGACGGGAACAAAAAAACAGGGTCAGGTGCTGGACCTGACCCTGTTGGATGAAAATGGACTGGCGGCAACAGGTCGATCACATCAGGTTGAGGGCGCGGGCGCGCTTGATCTCGCGGGTGATGCGGCGGTGCAGCTTGGCCGAGACGCCGGTGGTGCGGCGGGCGTAGATCTTGCCGGATTCGGTGGTGAAGTTCTTGAGGAACTCGGGATTGAGGTAGTTCACCTTCTCCGCCGGGATGTCGAAGCGGCGGCGGGGCATGCGCCGGTTGGCGCGGCGAAGGTTGATGGCTCTCTGTTCGGTTTTTGGACCCATGGCGTTTCGGAGATGGATGGGTGGTGTGGATCAGCGCTTCTCGCGATGGAGAGTGCGACGCTTCAGGTAGGGATTGAACTTCACTTTCTCCAGGCGGCCCGGAGTGCGGAGGCTCTTTTTGTTGCGCGTGGTCACGTAGATGGAAGGACGTGCGCCTTCCGCCTTGGCCTCGGTGCATTCAAGAACGATGACTTCTCTGGGCATGGTTGGAAAGAGTGGATGGTTTCGCGAGGGCGGGGAATCTAGGGCATGTCCCGGAATTCTCAACCGATAATTTCAATCCTCGTCCTCGTCGGAGGGTTTGGCGACCTCTTTCTCCTCCAAGCCGAAGAGGGAAGTGACGGGAGCCCGGTAGTGCCCGGCGGTCTGCTCCTGGTCGAGCCTTTCCTGATATTCCACGGTACAGCGGGCGAAAGGGATGGCCTCAAGGCGGGCCTGGGGGATCATTTCGCCGGATCCCTGACAGATGCCGTAGTCGCCGCTGTCGATGCGGAGGAGGGCCTCCTCGATCTCGTAGAGGGCGTTCTGCTCCTGAGAGAGGATGTTGAGCGCGAAGTCGCGGTCGTAGGCGTCGCTGCCCGCGTCGGCCTGGTGCATGCCGAAGGCGGAGGAGTCCGAGCCCTCGTCGCCCCGGCCGAGCGAGTCGCGGGCGACGCCGGACATCTGGTCCACAAGCGAGTCGCGTAGGTCGAGGAGACGCTGGCGCTGGGCCTTGAGGAAGGCCGGGGAAAGTTTCTTGGGCTTTTCGCGCGACTCCGGAGTCGGAACGACGGGAGCATGGTTGGGGAGGTGGGCGAAGAGAGGGCGCCGTTTGGCGGGAGTGCGTTTCTTGGGCGGTATTTTCACGGGTGCGGAAGACTTGGGGGCCGCCTTGACGGGGGCTGGTTTGGCGGCGGCCGGTTTGGGTTTGGAAGGGGTGGGTGACGCGGAAGCCGCCTTGGGGGCGGCAGGCTTGGCGGGAGAGGGTTTCGCCGCAGGCTTGGGCGCGGCGGCGGATTTTTTCGAAGCGGGCTTGGCCGCCGCTTTTGGAGGAGCTTTGGCGGCTGCCGCTTTCGTGGCCTTGGCGGGGGCTTTCTTGGCCGGAGCAGCCTTTTTCACCGGAGCGGACTTTTTCGCAGGAGCTGCTTTTTTCGCGGGAACGGCCTTTTTCACCGGGGCCTTCTTGGCGGGTGTCTTTTTGGGGGCGACCTTGGCAGGCGATGCCTTCTTCGCCGTGGCTTTGGCAGGGGCCGCCTTCTGTGCCGGAGAAACGTTCTTCTTCGTCGGAGCGGTCTTTTTGGGCGCGCTCTTCTTCGTCGGAGCGGTCTTTTTGGGCGCGCTCTTCTTCGGAGGGGCGGCCTTGGCGGCGGGCTTCGCTTTGGCAACAGGCTTCGCCTTGGCGGCCGGCCTCGCTTTGCTGCTCGCGGCTTTCTTCGACGGGGCTGCTTTCTTCGAAACGGCTTTGTTCGATGCGGTCTTCTTGGCCATGGCAGGTGGTCGGCGATGGGTGGGTGACTGAGTGCGTCCGCAGGGGTCCCGCGAAAAGAGCGCAATTTGTAAGTCACCCGACGCGAAGCCGCAAGGGAAAACGCGGGCCGGGAAAAGGGGATTGCAGACCTTTAGGAGGAGAGCTCCGGAAGAGGGGGCTAGAGCTCGGGGAGCACTTTGGCGACGCGCTCCTTCAGCTCCTTGCCGGGCTTGAACTTGACGACGGCCCGGGCCGGGATGGGAACGGCGGCGTCGGGCTTGTTGGGATTGCGCCCGATTTTCGGTTTCGTCTTGGTGACCTGGAAGGCCCCAAAATTGCGAAGCACCACGTCGTCGTTGGAGGCGAGGCACGAAGTGACCTCCTCGATCAGAGACTGTACGACGTTGAAGACTTCCTGTTGGGTCAATCCGGTCTCGTTGCTGATGCGGATGACGAGATCTCGTTTGGTGATGGTGGCCATGGATCGGTTTTGGAGTGCTGCGGTCGCTTTGTCTTATTGTGAGGGCTTTCGGGCGTTTGGCAATCGATCTTTGTCTGGTGAAGGGGCTGTCGCGAAACGGTGGTGGAAAGATTCTCCCGTCGGCGGGAAAAGCCGTTTTCATGCCGGATGGGGTGAGAATCGCAGGCCATTTCAATTTTTGCTTTCCCTTCTGGGCACGTGGGTATCTTGGGGCCGGGCCGCATGGCCGGTGGCGATGGCGGAAACGTTCGCAGAGGCAGCAGTCGGGATTCTGGGAGGCGAAAGAGGCGTCGCCGCCTTCCGCCGCGCCTTGGTCGGCTGGTTCCGTGCCGGGGGGCGGGACTATCCTTGGCGCCGGACGAGCGATCCCTACGCCATTCTGGTTTCGGAGGCCATGCTGCAGCAGACCCAGATTGCGACAGTGCTGGGGCGTGGCTACTACGAGCGCTGGATGCGGGCTGTTCCGGATTGGGAATCCCTGGCCGCTGCCTCGGAGGTCGAGGTGCTGAAGCTGTGGGAGGGGCTTGGCTACTACAACCGTGCCCGTAATCTGAAGAAGACGGCGGAGGTCGTCGTCCAGAAGTGCGGAGGCCGTTTCCCCGAGGACCCGCAGGAGATTCTCGCCCTGCCTGGGGTCGGGCGCTACACGGCGGGCGCGGTCCTGAGCTTTGCCTACGACAGGGCGGCCCCGCTCGTGGACGGAAACGTGGCAAGGGTGCTGTCGAGGATCTTTGCCTGCGAGGAGGCTGTCGACGCTCCTTCCGGGCAGAGGATCCTCTGGTCTTGGGCGGAAAGGCTCGTGCCGGAGTCCGGGGCCCGGCACTACAATTCGGGCTTGATGGAGCTTGGGCAGCGAATCTGCCGCCCGGTCGCGCCGGACTGTTCGGCTTGCCCAGTCCAGCGGTTCTGTGCGGCTTTCCAGCGCAAGGAAGTGGAGCGTTTCCCGGTGAAGCGAAAAAGAGCGGCCGTCGTCGCCCGCGAGGAATGCGTTCTGCTCGCCGAGAGAGACGGCAGGATCTATCTCCTTCCAGAGGCGGGCACCCGGCGGCGCGGTCTGTGGCGACTCCCCGAGATCGATGCCGAGGCGGCGGCCGATTTGCTGGAATTGTTCCGCTTCGAGTATCCCATCACCCGGTATCGGGTGACCTTGAAGGCCTACTCCGCCCCGACCGCCTGGTCGCCTTCGGAGCAGGACTGTCCGGAAGGGGGATGGTTCGGACTCGAGGCCGAGGAGGCCCAGCCGCCGCTTGGAGCTCCCTACCGCAAGGCACTCCGTCGTTTTTGGAAATTGCGGAAAGATCTTGATTTTCAGGAATGAAGGAGCATTTCCGGGCCAAAAGCGTCGATTTTTCCAAAGATCGGACTTGTCTTAGGGGGAAAAGTTTTTAATTCTGGCAGAGAATCAAAACTTTGGGGTTGTCTTTGAGAATCTCCCTCGCTAGGTTCGACCGCTGAAACACACCGCACATCGTTCACTTCAAACAAGCAGACCCCCATGTGGAAAGTATTGTTAGTCATCGCATCCGCCGTCCTCGCGTTCGCCGGCTGGCTCAGCTACGAGAACATGGAGGTGGTCAAAGACCGGGTGGCCGAAGGGGAGGCGGAGCAGAAGACTCTTGAGACCCGCAAGGCCGATCTCGCCAAGAAGACCGAGGAGGCCGCGCAGATCGAGCAGTCCATCGCCGCGTTGACAATGGAGGCGGAGACGCTCCAGACCGCCAAGATCGACGCCGATGCGAAGGTGCTCGAGGTCGAATCCAATCTGAAGGCGCAGCAAGGCAATCTGGAAACGGCCAAGACCAAGCTTGAGGAGGCCAAGGAGTTGGTCAAGGACATCCACAACGTGGAGTCGATCAACAAGGAGATGGTTCAGATCCGCACCCAGATCGAGGAGGCGGAGATCGAAGTGACCCAGCTCGAGGGGGCGGTGGCCTCCGCCCAGGTCGAAAGGGACCGCCTGGAAAAAGTCGCCGCCGAGCTTCACGCCCTGCGCTCGGACCAGGAAGCTGGCGTGATCCGGGGTGAATTCCAGAGCCAGATCAGGAAGGCCTACAACCAGTGGGGCTTCGTCGTGGTGGCGGGCGGCTTCGACCAGGGGATCGTCAACCGTGCCCAGCTCGACGTCTACCGCCGCGGTCAGCCGATCTGCCGCCTTCTCGTCACATCGGTCGAGGCCGGCGAGACGGTCGCCGAAATTGTCTCCGGCTCTCTCGCTCCCGGCCAGTCGGTACAGGTGGGCGACACGGTCGTGAAATCGGTACG
>CAYSZN010000122.1:0-8384 GCA_964435425.1 uncultured Akkermansia sp.
GCGGAGGAGCCGCTCCCGGCTTGTCCCTGCGCGAAGAGGATGGGGGCCGTCGTGGCCGACAAATGCCTGGTCCCGCCTCCGGCGTTGTTGGCGCCCCTGCCGTCTCCGCCGCCGAACGGCGAACGCCTCCCTTCCATGGAGCGCTGCCTGGCGCCGCTCGCTTGCCCGCTGACGAAGCCTCCGCCCGGTCTCGGGTCCCCCGAGCCTTTCCATTTGCTCTATGGGGTCTTCCGCTGTTGAGTTCCGGGCGAACCGCCCGATTCCTTCCCTGATTTCCGCTGAGGCCGTTTCCGGTCGGGCTGCTGCGGAATGAGGGGAGCCAAGGAGGGGCGGGGGCATCCGCCTTGACCGGTTCTCATTCCATCCATTCGTTACCCATTTGAAAACCCAATTATCCATGATGAAAACTCTACTGACTGCCCTTCTCGGAACCGCCTTCGCCTTCGCCCTTGCCACCGCCCAGGCGGACGAGGCGAAGACCTACGAGGGCGAGATGTCCTGCGCCAAGTGCAACCTGAAGCAGGCCGACAAGTGCGAGGACACGCTGAAGGTCGGCGACGAGCTCTACCTCATCGAGGAGGACGGCAAGCGCAAGACGAGCGAGCACGTCTGCTCGGGCACCGCCAAGGCCAAGGTCACCGGCAAGATCGAGGAGCGCGACGGGAAGAAGTTCCTCGTCGCCGAGAAGATCGAGGTCGAGTGATCCGGCCGCGTCCATACGGCTCCAAAGCGCCGTTCCGGGAGACCGGAGCGGCGTTTTTTTGTCTGTTCCGAATGGGCAACGGAGGATCTGGCTGCATTCCCCCAAGGAGCGGGACTTTCCAAGTCCCGTTTTGCCGAGGGGGACTTGAAAAGTCCCTCTCCGTTCCATGATAGCGAAACGGATCCTCGATCCGTGACGTTTTTCCCTTTCCCTTTCCCACGTTTCACGGCAGCCTTGGTTGCCTTTGCATGACTCCGGAAGCCTTGACCCATCTCTCGAAGCGTTGCCCGCTGATGCACCGTCTCATCCGGCGGCACGGTCCCTGCACACTGGTGCCGGAGCCGGGGCGCTCGCCCTTCGAATCGCTCGTCCGCGCCGTCGCGCACCAGCAGCTCAACGGCACCGCGGCGGAGACCATCCTCGGGCGCTTCCGGGCGCTCTTTCCGGGAAAGCGGTTTCCGACGCCCGATTGCCTGGCGTCGGTGGACGACGAGGCCCTGCGGGCGGCTGGATTCTCGTGGGCCAAGATCGCGGCCATCCGCGACATCGCGGCGAAGACGCTCGACGGCACCGTGCCGCCCAGCCGGGCCATCCGGAAAATGTCCGACGAGGAGATCATCGGGCGGCTCGTGCAGGTGCGCGGAGTGGGGCGGTGGACTGTGGAGATGCTCCTGATCTTCAAGCTCGGCCGCCCCGACGTCTTTCCCGCCGACGATTTCGGGGTGCGCAACGGCTTCCGCCTCGCGACCGGGGAGGAGGAACTGCCGAAGCCGAAGGCTCTCCTCGCCCACGCCGAGCGCTGGCGTCCCTACGCGACGACCGCCGCCTGGTATCTCTGGCGTGCCGCCGACGCCGCGAAGGAGGCCGCGCCGATCCAAGGGGTGAATTCGTAGCCCTACACCGGCCGCAGCACGCTCTTCACGACTTCGCCCTGGTGCATCTTCTCGAAGGCCTCGTGCCATTCGGTGATGGGCCAGATGCCGCCGATGATAGGCTTCACGTCGAACTGGCCGCTCGCGAGGAGGGCGATGACGCGCTCCCACACCGGCCAGTTGTGGCTGAAGCTGCCCTGCAGAGTGATGTTCTTCTGGACGAGGGGATCGAGGTTGAAGTTCAGGGGCTGCGGTCCCCAGCCCACCTTGCTGATCCAGCCGGCGGGGCGGACGAGGTCGAGGGCGATCCTGAGGGTGACGCTGGCTCCGGCCGCGTCGATGACGCCGTCGCAGCCGAGCCCATCGCGCTCCTGCGCCCAGGCTTTCGCGTCGCCGATGACGATTTCGCAGCCATAGCCGCGCGCGATCTCGAGGCGGTGGGCGTCCTGCTCGAGTCCGACGACGGCGACCTCGGCCCCGCAGAGCCGCGCCATGGCGGCGCAGAGGATGCCGATGGTGCCCGGCCCGAGGACGACGACGCGGTCTCCGGGCTCGATGCGGGCGTTCTTCACGACGGCGTTGTAGGCGACGCAGCAGGGTTCGGTGAGGCAGGCCTGCTCGAAGGGCAGTCCGTCGGGGACGTGGTGGAGGATGCGGGCGGGGACGCGGACGTATTTCGTCATCGCGCCGTCGACGCCGTAGCCGAAGCCCTTGCGGGTGGGGTCGAGGTTGTAGAGCCCGCGCCGGGTCATGGGGTTGTCCTGGCTGATGATGGCGGCGGTCTCGGAGACAACGCGGTCGCCTTCGCGCCAATGCCCGACATCCTTGCCGACCTCGACGATGCGGCCTCCGAACTCGTGTCCAAGGACGACGGGATAGTTGACGGGCCAGGAGTGGTCGGCGGTCCACTGGTGCAGGTCGCTGCCGCAGACGCCGACGTTGGCGACTTCGAGGAGGACGTCCTCGGACCCGATGGTGGGGCGCTCGATCTCGCGGATCTCGACGGAATGCTTGTCAGGGGCGTAGTTGACGACGGCGGGGGATTTCATGCTAGTTGAGAGCGGATGGTTGAGAGTCGATAGATTGGTAATCAGAGAGCTACCTCTTCAATGCAACTCTGCTTTCGCGTTCGCTACTCCTCCGAGGCGGCCTGCTTCTGCTCCCATCGATGGGGCTTGCCGTCCTCGCCGCCGACTTCGATCCATTCGCCGGGGAAGGACTTGCGCTGCCAGTGCCGCCATTGCTCCTCGCGGATCTTGTCGATGTCGACGCCCTTTTCCCCGGCTTCGTGGCGCATCAGGGTCTCCCGGTCGAGGTTCTCGGCCTCCACGGTCTTCTCGACGTAGTCGCCATACTCTCCGGCGGGCCGGTTGCGGATGGAGAGGAGGCCGGAGCGGCCTTCGCCGACGAGGCGGCTGTTCTTCAGCTCCTGAATTTCGGACATGCGGTCACGCCGGCGGTCCATCGCGCTCCGGAAGTCGGCGGCGGCCTCGGCTCCCTTCTTGTCGGTGGGGGCGCCGTGCTGGTAGACGTGGACATCCATGGAGAGGTCGACCTTGATCGGCTCGGGCGTGTTCACGTTGACGTCGAAGGGCTTGAGGCAGGACGAGAGCAGGCCTGCCGCGAGGATGGCCGCGAGGGCGGGGCAGGACCGGAGGAGGAAGGTGGAAGGGGCGCTCGTCATCGGCTCTTCAAGGCGTTCGCGAATCGGGAGGTCCCCGCGGGACGGGCGTCGGCCGCGGGCGGCGCGGGGGCCGTCCGGGGCGTTTCCTCCGGGGCGGTCGCGCCCGCGGATTCGTTCGTGTTTCGTTGGTCGTGCACGTGCAGATTCAGCTCGCGCGAGCCGTAGTCGCCGGTGAAGCGCAGCTCGAGTTTCCCCGCGCGGTTCAGAAAGTAGAGGCTACCGGCCCCTTTGTCATAATCAAATCGTTTCAGGGCGACGAGGCTCAGTTCGGTGAGGCTGCGCTGGAGGGAGCTCCACTCCGGCGGCAGCTTCTCGAAGACGGTGTCCAGCTTCGTGATGTCGAACCATCCCGGGGTGGTCGTCTGGAACTCTCCCGTGGTCTCGCCGACGGTCTTGTCGCGGCCTTCGGAGACGACTTTCAGGGAGACTTTCCCCTCCATGAGGAAGGAGTCCGGCACGAGGATCTTCGTGACCGGGCCGGTGTCGAGGTTGGTCCCGGCGACCCAGGCGTCCCATTTGCCCCGGTCGGTCAGGTAGAAGTTGAAGCCGCCCTCGGCGTAGCCGGCATAGGCCTCGCCGCCGAAGTTCCCGTAGATCCCGTTCTCGTCGAAGGTGGCGGTGATGTAGAGGTCCTTCGCGTCGAAGTCCTTCCACTTCGCCCGGCGCAGGCTGAAGGTCTGGACGAGGTTGTTGTTCAGATCCTTCACCGGCACGTTGAACTGCACATCGCCGGCGAGTCCCTCGAGCTCGACCTTGTAGTCGGGGAAGCGGTAGATGTGGTTCTCGTCGGGGATGGTGAGCTTCAGCTCGATGTCGCCGTCGCTCATGTTCGTCGTCGCGTTGAAGGGGAAGGGGACCACGCCGATGGGCACGCCCGTCGGCGAGATGACGATCTTGCCTGCGGTGGCGTTGATCGTCTTGATGACCCAGTCGGGCTTCCTCTCGGCGGCGTCGGATTCGATGCCGATGCTGGCGCCCTCGTTCTGCTCGCGGAACCGCCGTTGGTAGTCGACCCACCAGAAGAGCCCCTGACCGACGTGGAGGGAGGGGCCGACCAGGTCGATCCGCTCGACCTCCTGCCGGGCGAGGCCGGCGAGGCTGAACTCGACGAAGATCGTGGGCAGCTCGGCCACGGTGATGAAGGAGTCGTAGGGATCCTTGATGACGATGCCGGCGAGTTCGATCTTCTGCTTGGCCTCCTGCGCGAGGATGCCGTCGAGGGAAAGCGGCAGGTCGGTCAGCTTCGTCTCGATGGCGAACTGCAGGCCCTCCACCTGGGGGATGAGCGATTCGAAATGGACGCGGCTGCGGGTGATTTCGACTTCGCCAAGGGTCCAGGCGGGCAGGTCGCGGGTGGGCGTGGACGGCGGCGGGGCCTTAGGCGCTGTCGGCGTGGCCGGTGCGGCGGCGCTCGGGGGAGGCTCCTGGGTATCGGTCGGCTCCTCCGCGGTTCCGTCTCCGGCGATGGATTTCAGGCCTTCTCCGACGGTGAGCACGGCCCCGTCGATCTTCAGCTTGTCGATGCGGCGGGTGCGCTGCAAGCCGGCGGCGGTGAAGTCGACCTCGATCTCGGCGACGCGGAAGACCTCTCCCTCCGCGAGAGGGGTGGCCGTGGCCGCCGGTCGCTGGCCCTCGGGCGTCGGCGGACCGGCGGGTTCCACCGAGCGGGCGTGGTTGCGGATTGCGAACTCGTCGAGCTGGAGGCGGTAGGAAAAGGGATCTCCCTCGTGGGGCGGCTTCGTTTCCAGGGAAAAGCCGGCGTGGACCTTCGGCACCCGGCCGGTCGCGAAGCTGGAATCCGCGACGAGCCGGCCGCCGGTCGCCTCGAGGTGCTTCGCCTTGTAGACGGGCCGGTCGATGGGGCGAGGCTCGTCCGGGGCGGGATCGCCGCCCCGGAGCCAGTCGCCGAGGGCGGCGTCGGTGAATTCGATCCTCGGTCCGCGCACGACGAGGCGCTCGATGAGATTCTCCCGCTGGAAGTCGGACCAGCGGCCCTCCAGCTCGACGCGCTCCATCGAGAGGAGTGGCTCGGCCGCGGTCTCGGCTCCCGGCGCGCGCAGGCGGGTCTGCTCCAGCAGGATCGACTGGGCTCCTTCCGACGCGAAGCCCGCCTCGCCGCCGAAGCGCAGATCCCGCAAGGTGCCCCGGATCGCGGTGGAGAGCTCGGGCGCTTTCGCTCCGCCCACATCGAGATCGCGGACGAGCACGGCGCTCGGGCGGATCTCGACGGTTTCGAGCACCCAGGGGGTAGAGGGAGGGCCCGGCTTCGGCTCCTCGCTCGCCTCGTCTTCAACCTCTTCCTCCGCCTTCGGTTTCAGAAAGCGCGCCAGGGTCTCGTTGCTCGCGAGGAGGTCGGCCTTTTCGAGAGCGACCTTCGCGATGCGGCGTTCCGTGGCGATGGCCTGGAGCGAGTCGGCCTCGACATGGATCGAGGCGGCGGAGAGGAAGGGCAGGCCGCCGGAGCTGGCCTGGGCCTCCATCAGGACGAGGGCGAGCGGCCCGTCGCTCTCCCAGCGGCCCCCGGCGAAGGAGAGGTCGGGCAAGGAGAAGGAGGTCTCGAACGAGAAGTCCGGCAGGAGAAGGCCTCCGTCCGCTCCGTCGAATCCCGCCACCGACAGATCGGCCCCGATGACTTCGATGCCCCGCAGATGGATCGAGCGTGCCGGAGCCGGATCCGACAGGGGCGGGTCGGCGGCATGACCCTCTTTGGTCTCCGGGCGCGGCAGGGTGGACGGAGTGAGGCGCAGCACCGGGCGCTCGAGGCGGAGCGGTCCGAGATCGAGGCGCAGGAGGTCGGCGGAGACACGGCCCTCTCCCGAGAGCGCGGCGATCCTGCCGTCGCTGCCCTCGGGACCGATGGCGAGATCCGTGATCCGCCACGCGAAAGGGGTGCGGCTGAGGCCGGCTTCCTCGAAATCGAGCGATCCGCTGCGGAAGGCCCAGGTCCCCTCGAGCCTGGGCAGGGCGTCGAGGTCGACGAGAAAGCGGCTTTCCTCCACCGCGAGCGTGCCGGTGAAGAGGGCGAGGCGCGAGAGGAGAAAAGGCTCCTTCGCGGGAGCCTCGCCGTCTTCCGTTTCTGGCTCCGCAGAGGCCATGGCGGCGAGGAGGGTGTCGTCGATCATGACGGTGGCACCCCGCAGGGTCAGGTTCTCGAAACGGCCCGTTTCCTTCAGCTCCGCGATCCGATAGGTGAGGACCGTCTCGGGAATGGAGGCGAGGAGCGATCCGGGTGGAGCCGACTTCGGGGCGAGACGCAGGTTTTCGATGCGGACGGTGCCGAGAGGAGTGAAGTCGATCTCGTCCACGGTCACGCGGAAAGGCTCGACGAGGAAGTCGAGGGTCCGGTTGAGGAGGCGGACCCGGTTCAGGTAGAGGACCGACGCGACGACGGCGACGAGGAGGATCACGCCCGCGACGATGGCCGCCGAGCGCGTGAGAAAGCGGACGAGCCACCGCAGGATGCCCCGCAGGGAACGGCGTCTCGGTTTCGGATCAGAAGCTGGCAAGTCCTCGGCCACGGCCGACTATATTCCCGGAAATCCGAAGCTCGAAATCCGAAATCCGAATTTTCTGGGGAGCGAGCGCCGAACACTGAAAACTCGCACACTTCTCAACGCTCGAAATCCGCGATGAGCCGGAGATTCGCGATCTCGATGGCGGAGAGGCGCTGCTGCACGGCCTCCACCGATGGGGTGATGGGACGGTAGTGGGAGCCAAATTCCGCGGCGAAGCGACGGCCTTCCTCGTTGGGGAAGATGAAGCCGTGCCGCACGTAGATCTCGTTGCGGGCCCGCCACAGGGCGGCGGGGGGGAGCGCCTGCACCTCCGCGACGCTGACCGGACGGGTGTGGGAATCGGGAAAGACCCAGGGCGCGGGACGCTCCGGGGGGAAGGAGACGGGAACGGTGCTCGGCCGCGCGGTCGTGGCGGGCGGAGCGGCGGGACGGGATTCCACGAACATGCGCTCTCCGCGCTTCAACCCTTCGATCAGGGCGATGGCACCGAGTGCACGTTCGACCTGCTTCGGACCGGCAGGGGTGCGCGTGCCGAATTTCGGCGGAGCGACTCCGGCGCTTTTCAGGAGGGGAAAGACGAGGTCCGCCTTCACGGCGTAGTTCACCGACTGGGGCAGATAGCCGCCGTTGGCCATGCGGTCGATGGAGTTCAGGCCTGCGGCGACCACGCCGACGACCCGGCCCGAGGAGGAGAGGAGGGGCCCTCCCGAGTTGCCCGGCTGGACCGGAGCGGAGATCTGGATGTGGCGGGGGTCGTCCCGCACGCCGGAGAGTGCGTTGACGACGCCGGTGGAGATCTTCGGATTGATCCCGAGCACGCTGGGATCGGGAAAGCCCGCCGCGAGCACCTCGGAGGCGTAGGTAACCTCGGAGGAGGAGACCAGCGCGAGGTGCCGGCCGGGCCAATGCTCGACCTTCAGCAGGGCGAGGTCGTTATGCGGGTCGAGGGCGACGATGGAGGCCTCGAGATAGCCGCCGTCGACATGGGCCACGACCCGCTCGGCGTCGCGCACGACGTGGTGGCAGGTGACGAGGTAGCCTTTCGGGCTGATGGCGAAGCCGGTGCCGAATTGGCCCCCCTCCACCACGGCGGCTGGTGCCGAGGCGAGGAAACAGGCCGCAAGGAGGGCTGCGTTCCGCTTCATAGGGTTACGGGTTTCTCGGAAAGGCCGCGGAGTTCTCGGCTCTGCGGCGGTTGGGTCCTTTCGGACGTCCGGGTGTTGTTCAGGCACCCGAGTGTTTGTGTGTCAGAAACTATAATGAGGTCGAAGTCGTTCGACAAGGCTTATTTCATAATTTTTATAAAAACCATAATCAAAGACCGCAAACCATGATCGCTTCGCGGGACCGCTGATCTGGCTGATCTTCGCTGAGGCGACCGGCGCTGACTTGGCCAAATGGAAGGAATGGCTAGGATGGCACGGGATCAAGCGCCATCGGCTCCCCGTCGGAACGTTTGCAGGTTCCTCTACGTCGGAGGATTCTTGCCAGCCACAAGGAAAATCAGCGAAGATCAGCGTCTATCCGCGGTCGCCGGAGGCCCATCCCGAACCCAATTCGGATTTCGAGCTTCGGATTTTCAACCCTCCGTCTTCGGATTCTCCGCGAGG
>CAYSZN010000123.1:0-8298 GCA_964435425.1 uncultured Akkermansia sp.
AGGACGACCCGACCCGCTTCCAAGGCACCCCGGCCGTGGCGGGCGGGCTCCTCCTGCTGCGCTCGGAGAAGGCGCTCTATGCTGTTGGGAGATGACTCGTGCGAGGCGGGAGCGGGGCTGCAGGCTCCGGTGCCATTCCATTTGGCGCAATGCGGCAGCCACGCGCCGCACCCAAGGCTTGACTTGGAGAGAGGTTTTTGAGAAAACTGAATTCATCCACCGTTTTTTGTGTACGAATCTGATTAGTACACAGTTTTTTGTGGATAAACAACGTTCGGCAGAAAAGAAGATCCTCTATGACGACACGCAAATACAAAGGGTGGACGATTTCCTTCAGGAAGAATATCCATATGTATTGCCACGAACTGAAGGCTTCAAAAGGCGATGTGATCTACACGATTCCATGCGAAGACTCTCCCGTCAGCGAAGGTCTAATCGGGATTTGGCCCTACGAATTACAGACGGACGCGAGCACCTACTCCAGCTTGATTCAAGCGATCCATGATTGGGCTACAGACGAAGGCTTACTCTACCGAATCTACATTAGCCGGGATTGCTTCGAACCCGCTGAAACAGCCACCGAAAACCAAGCCGAACAAGGCGGCGCAGGCAACCCGGCAAAGCCGGGTGCCTGACCTTTGACGTTCGCTGAAACAATGGACAGCATATTAAACGCCCTTTGGCCGAGCGGGAAGAGACCCTTCTGCGGCGAGACGATCTACCCTGTAGATGACGTTCTCGTTGGCGACGCTATCGTGGCGATTCCATCAGCTCTCGACCACATTGGGCTGTATTACCCAGCTTGCACTCTCTTCTCTCTGGATGACTGGCACGAGCATGATGGCTTTGTGGTATCAGCCAAACCAACGACGATTGAAATGCTGAGAGCGGAGCTATCGACACCAGAGAGCTACGTTTCGTTTCACTCGGACGATTGTGCTGTATATCGCGCTGTCTACCCCGATACACTTGATTTTGTGTTGCGTTACAGCCTGTGGGAAGCCGATGGGACGGATCAGGCACCCGTAGATCGTGGAGTTCATTGGACGTTCACAGGCTACGGTCATGACATTGCCGAAGTGAAGAAGCGATGGGGGCGCTACAATCTTGCCACTGAGCCTTCTGAAAGATATTTCCAGAGCCGATATGCTGAATAATCTACAACCAACAGCGAACAAGGTCAGGCAAGAATGGCACGGAATGAAGGCATGTTTTCGACGAAACAAGGGATGGCGATCCGTTTTTGGCGCGAAGCGCGGTAGGGACGCACCGCCGGGGCGTCCGTCGCGGAAGCTGGGGCCCGTCCGACGCGGACGCCCCGGCGGTGCGTCCCTACCGGACTCCATCGGACGGTCATTGCGTCCGCTTCATCCCGTGCCATTCGTGTCGGTCTCCAAAGGGCAGTGCCCGGAGGATCTTCTCAGAACTGGAAGGACCACGCCGCTTGCAGAGACAGCCAGGTGCGGTCCGTGTAGAGGCCGGCGACTGGGGAGGCGTTGCCCGGGTCCTCGTCGTAGCGGGTCCAGCACGGGCCGATTCCCAGCGAGGCCTGGTGACCGCCCTGGATCCACCGGAGGGTTCCGCTGACCGAGACCGTAGTCGCCGGTGGGGCCGAGGTGCCGTAGAGGGCGAGGTCCTCCGTTTCCCCGGAATCGGTGTAGAAGCGGGCACCGATCCCGTAGAACCAGGTCCGCCGGTGGTCGCGCTCGATCGCGAGGCTGGCCCAGAGGGCCTCGAAGTCCGGATCCTCCAGCGAGCCACCGGCCGTTCCCTTGACGACCCAGGACTCGGAGAGGGCGTAGTGGTTCATCGACTCGAACGACCAGCGCGGCTCGCGTGCGGTCGCATCGAGCATCGTCAGCCGGTTGTGCGTCCTGAAGCGGCGGCTCAGCGCGTTTTCGAGCTCAAGCCGGGCGCCGGTCGATTCGATCGAGGAACCCTTGGAGACGAGATCCCCGCCGATCACAGGCTCCCAGGCGGGCGGCATGCGGTCGTGGCCTCCGAAGAGGGAGAGCTTCACGAACGCGCTCGTCGGAAGGTAGTCCCAGCGGACACCGACCAGATAGTCCCATCCCATCGGCTGGGATGTCTCGTAGCCGGGATAGCCCTCGAAGAGCTGGTGATAGTATTCGTCGATCCACAGCGACTGGAAGTCCGAATAGCCGACGTAGCCCCCGAATTCGCCATGCAGGGAGAGGCCTTCGCCCGCGGGCATCTGAAGGGCCAGCCGGAGGGAGTCCTTCGTTTCCTCCCGCTCGCTGGCTCCGCCGGTCAAGGCTCCGGCGGGGGGCTGGTAGTCGATCCAATAGCCCAGACGCCGGTAGCTGAGCACGCTCTTCCATTCTCCTTCGGTGAAGGACAGGTAGCTCGCCCCTTCGACCAGCGAGATGTCATCGGAGGCGAGCAGCTCGAGGCTCCAGCCCGATTCGGTCGCCGGCAGAGCGGTGGGACGAAGGGCGGCGAGGCAGGCCGCCAGACAGGCCATTCGCAGGGCGGGATGGCGGATGGCGGTTCCCCGTCCCATCATCGGCAAACCGTGCAGCCCGCGGCCTGGCCCCCGGCGGAGGCGGCCGCCCCTGGTTCGATCTGGCCGAGCAGCGAAGGGCGGCTGGCAAAGGCGCCCTGGCTTTCGAAGACCATGTTCGGGCGGGAGAGGTGGCGGTGCTCGCTGACCGGGATGTTGACGCAGCCTACGAGAGCGAGGGGCAGGGCAAGCCCTAGCGCGAACATGGGGTGGAGCCGTCCGGCGGCAAGGGGGCGCGGACAAGGCGGGATCCGTTCCATGTGGTGTTCCGGGATGGGGCGTTGGTCCGTCCGCATGGCCTCAGCGGCGGCGGCGGGGAGGCGCTCCCTTGCCCTGCGCGGTGATGTCGAAGGGGCTTGCGTCGGCATCGTTGCTGAAGACACGGATGGCGGCGATCCGCTTGCCCTGTCCCTTCGGGGCGAACGAGACCTTGAACTTGGCCGATTCACCGGGCCGAAGAGTGGTCCGCGGTTGCTTGATCTTGAAATCCCGGCCGTTCAGCCCGTTTTTGGAGACACGGATCTGGGCCAGGTCGCTGGTGCCGACGTTGCGGATGGTGAGCTTCTGCACCGAAGGCTTTGCTCTCATCCTGGCCCGGCCAAAGTTCCTCTTGCCTTCTTCCCGCAGAAAAGTCCGGCCTGCTAGCACTTCGATCTTCGGCCCTGCCGAGGCGGCGGCGCTGGGCACGATGGAGTCGATCAGGTTCCGGTAGAATTCCGCCCCTTTGTATCCCGCGCTGGAATGCAGCACTTCCCATTGCAGGTGCGAGCCTCCGGAGGTCCCATTGAGGATGACGAAATGGGGGATGGAACCCCTGCCGAAGGCCTTCCAGGCGCCGTTGGAGAGTCCGTAGTCGTCGGCCACCTTCTTGAGGCCTGAATTGGCGATGAAGCTGTCGGTGGAGGTTTGGTTGTTCTTTTCGACGTTGACGCCGATGACTTCCACCTTCACCCCGTGGGCATTGCCGCCACGGGCGCGGTAGTATTGCGCGATGTCCCTCTCGACGCTCGGCGAGGAGGTCACGCAGGGGGGGCACCAATAGGCGAAGAAATCGAGCATGACGATTCTCTCGTTGAAATGGCCGCGCTGCATCGTCTTGCCGATGGCCCGGTGCTTGAACTGGAAGTTGGGGGCAATTTCAGCACTGCGGAGACAAGGTGCCGCCATCGCCAGCACAGCCACGGTCGTCAAAGCGAAGGGGAATTTGGATTTCATTGATCGACAAGGGGTTGAATGGATCGGACGAAATGGGCGATCCTACAGAAAATCGGAATCGCCCTGCCGAGTCAACCCTTTATTTGCCTTTTTCAAGGAGACGCGTCGCCCGATTCTGCCGCGTGCATTCCCACGCACAGGTCTCTGCGGGTCAACATCCCAATCGCTCGCCAGCAGGAAGCCCAAGGAGGGGCGACATTCCTGTCGCCCCTCCTTGGATTTGCCGCCAAGATTCAAACAAAGCAGTCCTACTTCGAGGGCGTCTCGACGAAATCCCGGACGGCGGCGATGTATTCCGCGAGCGAGTCGTTCGGCTTCAGTTGCTGCGACTTCTCGAGATGCTCGAGCGCCTTTTCGTAGTCCTTCGCCGCGACGAGGAGGCGTCCCCGGGCGAGGTGGGCGGAGGCGGCGTGCTCGGGGAGGCGCTCGGCTTGCTCGAGCAGCATTTCGGCCTCCTCGGTCTGGCCGGCGTCCTCGCGGAAGCGGGCGAGAAGGAGCAGGGCGTGCCCGTCGAGCGGTTCGCGCTGGAGCCATCCCTCGACCCGCTTCGCTCCGGCGGCCGCGTCGCCAGTCTCCAGCTCGAGGAGCGCCCGGACCCGTGTGAGGCGGGAGATGAGAGGCTTTTCGCCCGAAGCCGGATCCAGCTCCTTGCGGTAGAGCTCGGTTTCGTCGAGAAGGGCGGCGAACTCCTTCGCGCGCGCCCAGTCGGCGCCGGAGGCGAAGAGCTCGAGCGCCTCGACGGCCCGGGAGGGCGACACCGGGGAGGGGGCGGTGAGCGCCGCGCGGTAGCGTTCGAGAGCGAGGGCGGGCAGATCGCTCTGGTTGTAGAGATGTCCCAGGGTGAGAAGGCTGTTCGCATCGAGCGCTCCGCTGCGGTGGACGATCTCCAGGTTCGCCGCGGCGCGGACTCTGTCGTCGAGACGGAGCCAGGCGTCGGCCTGGACGAGCCAGGCACTGGAATCCTCGGGCATCTCGTCGACGAGGGATTGCAGCAGGCTCGCGGCTTCGCGGGAATGCTCGAGGGCGACGAGGGCCTGGGCCGCGCCGAGCCTCCACTGCCGGTCCCTGGGCTGGGAGAGCATGGCGGCCCGGTAGGCGTCGAGGGCGGCCTGGTGATGGTCGCGGGAGGCATGGTAGTAGCCGAGCAGGCCGTAGGTCAGCCCGTCGTTGGCCCCCAGTTCGAGGGCTCTCACGAGATGGGGTTCCGCCTTGTCGGTCTGGCCGCTTTGCACGAAGACGACGGCGAGGTTGCGATGGGCGTCGCGGAAGTTGGGGAAGGCTGCGATGGCCTTGCCGAAACTCGTCTGGGCGGCCGTCAGGTCTCCCTCTTCGTATTGGAAGGTGGCGAGATTGAAGAGCATGGCGGGACTGCGGTCCAGAATGGAGCTGCCGCCGAGCGTGGCGATCGCGGCCTTGCGGTTGTCCGCGGCCATTTCCTCCGCCGCCTTCTTCAGATAGAATTCCTCGTCGGTGGTGATGAGGGGCTCGATTCTCGAATCGATGCCGAAGCTGCCGGTGACCGCCTTGCGGAAGGATTCGCTCTTCCACAGCGGATCGATGGGGAGGGGGGCGGCCTCGCCGGGGCCGCAGCCGAGGATCAGGAGGGAAAGAAGGAGAACGTGGCGCATCAGTTGCTGCTCTTGAGAGTGAGGGGCCATTTGAAGACGAGATCGACGGGGCGGCCGTCCTTTTTCGGGGGGGTGAAGCGGGACCGCGTGGCGAAGGATCGGGCCATCGCGGTGAAATCCTCGTGGGGGCTCTCGAGGACGCGCTTGATGTGGACGGTCCCATTCGACTTGATAAGGACCTCGAGGACGACTTTCGCCTCCTTCACTCCGCGGCGCAGCTGCGAGGCGGGGAAGCTGACGGTAGGGCGGTTGACGAGCTTGGGCTGGGAGTCGAGGTCGGCGAGGCCGAAGGTCATGCTGCCGCGGGCGAGGCCGGGCTGTCCCGAGCTGCCGGTGCCGTCGCCCGATCCGTATTCCGAGGTGGAGGCGGCCAAGTGGAGCGGCTGCAGCTTGAATTCCAGTCCATTGGAAATCTGCGCCTTGATGGCGGGCGCATCGCTGTTGGCGATGTCGAGGCTCAGGATGGGCAGGTCGAGCTGCAGCGGAGGGAGTGTCTCTGCGGATTCCGCCGAGGAGGGCGGTGGCGGTGGCGGAGGGGCGGCCGCTCCGCCGGCGGGAGAGGTGTTCATGGACCGCAGCGAGAGAGTGGGGGCGTCGGAAAAGCCGCTCATCTGGAGCGCGCCCAGGAAGAGCACCAGCAGAACGGTGAGGGCGGAGGCGGCCAGGAGCAGGCCCAGCGTCGCGGCGCTCCCTCCCCAGGACAGGCGGGCCCGCGAGGCGCGGACGGGGGACGCCGTGTCGGAGGGTTCCGGGAGGAAGACGCTGGAGGCGGTCCGGTTCATTGGTTGATGGTGGAGACGAAGACGCTCTTGGCTCCGCCCAGCTTGGCCTCGTCGAGCACCGAGACGGTGGCGTCGGTGGGCGCCGCCTTGTCCGCCTGGATGATCACGGGGGTGTTGCTCTCCTTGGCGAGCTTGCCCACGACGGAGCGGACGCCGGAGACGCCGATCTCGCGTCCGCCGTGGAAGACCTGGCCCGACGAGGTGATGCCGATCAGGATGCTGTTCTTGTCCAGGTCGCTCTGGGTGGCCGCCCTCGGACGGTCGATCTCCACGCCGGTCTCGTCGACGAACACGCTGGTCACGATGAAGAAGAGCAGGAGGATGAAGACGACATCGATGAGCGGCACGACGTTGATGTGCCCGGAGCCTTCCTCTCCGGCGCTTTCCACGGTCTTTCGGAAACGTTTGGACATGCTTGGCCGGTCAGGGTTGCTCGGGAGAGGCGAGTTGGAGGAGGCGCGATTCGATGCTCCCGAAGGCGACCCGCTGCCGTTCGTGCCGGCTCTTCATGATGGAGCAGACGATGAAGGTGGGCACGCCGATGATGAGGCCGGTCTGGGTGGAGATCAGCGCCTCCGCGATGCCCTTCGAGATCAGCTCGACCCGGGCCTCGTCCTCTCCGCTGGTGCTCAGCGCGTGGAAGGTGGCGAGCATGCCCGTCACGGTGCCCAGCAGGCCCACGAGGGGGGCCGACTCGATCAGCGTGAAGGCGAAGGGGAGGCGGCGGTCGACGACGGCGAAGAGCCGCTGGGAGATGCCCTGCAGCTCCTGCGCACGAGCGTCGGCATCCCGTTTCAGCGCCGCGTCCAGACGTGCGAGGCAGCCGCGGACATCGCCGTTCTTGCCCAGCATCCTGACCCACTCCCTGGAGCTGAGCAGGGGCGGGTCCGGATAGCGCATGAACCGCTGGATCGAAAGGAGCGAAAACGCGATCGCGAATCCCAGCAGGATCAGGCCCCAGAAGACCACGCCGCCTTCTTCCGAAAGCTTGTGGATCTCCGTCAGGAGCTGTTCGGCGATGGCCATCGGCGTCGGGTGTCGGTGGGTGGGGTTCCTGTGGGGGCGGTCCGGGTCACGCGAGCGCCTCGGCCGAACCGCCTTGCGGGGAGGGCCTGTGAGCCTCCGCCTTGGCGGTGGGCTTGTCCGCAGTCCTGGGGGCGGGGGCCTCTTCGGAGTAGCGGTCGGGCCGCAGGCCGTTGATGAAGGCCAGGCTGGTCAGCTCCATGGCGTCCTTGATTCCGTGGATCTTTCTCGACATCAGGGCGTAGGCGATGAGCGAGGGGATGGCGACGATGAGGCCGTATTCGGTGCCGATCAGCGACTCGGAGATGCCCGAGGCGAGGGGCTTGGCATCGCCGGAGCCGAAGATGGTGATGAGGCGGAAGGTCTTCATGATCCCGGTCACGGTGGCCAGCAGGCCGAGCAGAGGGCCGGCCCCGGCGGCGACGGACAGGAGCGCCAGTCCGCGCTGAAGGCGGGGAACAGCCTCGATGTATTTCTCGTAGAGGGCCTCCTCCAGTCCATCCTTGGAGAAGGGCGAGCCGGAGGAGACGATGTCGATGCCGCGCTCGAGGATCTTCCTTGCCGGGTGGCGGACCCTCGCGATCGCTTCGCGCGCACGGACCGGCTCGTTGCGATGGAGATGGTCGAGCACCTCGTGGACGCGCTGCTGGGAGAAGTCGCGGATCCGCGAGAGCTGCGTCCACTTGATGATCGCGGTGGTGAAGGCGACGGTGCCGAGAAGGAGGATGGGGATCATCCAGAAGCCGCCCTCCTTGACGTGCTCGACGAGAGTCCGCTTCGTCTCGTCCAGGGCCACGGCCGTGCCCATCGTGGGATCGAAGCGGAGGGAGCTCCGTTCTCCCCTGAGCACAGATCCGATGGGGCCGGGCTGCTCGGTGCCGGGCACGACGAGGGGCATCATGTCGGCATTGACCGAGACGAGTCCGGAGACGAAGCCGTCGTCGGAAAGGAACCAGCTGACGGGCCCCGCCTCGGCGAAGGTGCCGGGAACGAAGGCGCCGTCGCCGGAGATGGCTTCGCCCTTCACCGTTTCGACCTTTCCGATGTCCTTCAGATGGGCGATGGTGGACTCGAGCAGGGCGAGATGCCCGGCGGAGGTCGGGGTGTCCAGCAGCTCCCGGTTGAG
>CAYSZN010000124.1:0-8223 GCA_964435425.1 uncultured Akkermansia sp.
GGGATCGGCGGCTTCCTTCGCCTTGGCCTCGGCGGCGGCTTTCGCGGCGGCGGCTTGTTTCGCGTCGAGCTTGGGATGGAGCTTGGTCAGGCCGGGTCCGCTCAGCGAAATCTCGCGGATGCTGGCCCAGCCGCCCGCGCTGGTGGCGGTGCAGGTGATCTTGAGGAAGCGCAGGTCCTTGCCCTCGAATTCGGCGGCGGAGTCGCCGGGTTTCGGTGCCTCGGTCAGGTCGGCGAGGAGGGTCCAGGTCTGGCCGTCGGTCGAGCCTTCGATCCTATGGGAATAGGCGTTGTTCCCGCTCTCCCAGACGATGGAGGCTTTTGTCAGGGTCTGCGGTTTCTCGAACTCGAGCTGGATCCACTGCGGCGTGGAGCCGTTCGCGGCGCACCATCGGGTGTTGCGGTCGCCGTCGATGGCGTGCCAGACGAGGTTGTGTTTGCCCGTCTCCTCGCTGCTCGCGGTGACGATGGCGAGAGTGGCGTCTTTGGGAGCGGGACTGGGAACGGCGGCTTTCGGGGCTTCGGCTTTGGGCGGGACCGGTTTGGCGGGCTCGAAGGTGACGGTGTTCTCCCCGGCGTAGGCGGTGCCTAGGTAGCCGGGCTCGTCGAGCTTGCCGACGGCCCAGAGGAGGCCGCGGGTGACGAGGTCGAGGTAGCGGGCGTCTTCGACGGTGGCGGTGTTGTGCCCGAGGCTGGTACTGAAGCTGCGGGCGCCCTGCTTCTCGTTCGTCCAAGCGACGATGGCGACCTCCTCCTTCTCCTGTCCGTCGCGCTTCACGATCTGCTTGCCCATGGCGAGGGGATGGGCGTCGAAGACGTTGACGTTGTTGTAGAGCTCCTCCTTGATCGTGGTCCAGTTCTCCAAGGTGGCGGTGATGGGATGATCCTTGTTGACGTATTCCACGGCGATCGGCTCCTGCGGTCCGTGCGAGCTGGACTGGATGCCGAGGTGCTGGAACCACTGGTCCGTCCCGTTGCGGAAGCTGTGCATGGCGCAGTGGAGATGCACGGCGGGAATGGTCTGGTGGGCGTCGAGGATGCGCTTCATCACGGCGAGGTCCTTGTTCCCGGCGGCACATTCGTCGTGGATGACGACGTCGTATCCGGCGGCCCAGTCGTCCTTGTCGTAGATCGTCAGGGGCGGGTCGGTCGATTTGTCGTCGGTCCAGAAGACATCGACGCGGACGTTGGCACGGGCGGAGAGGCCTTCGGCGAGGGCTTTCCATTGGCCCGCGTAGTCGTGGCAGCAGCCGCCCGCGACGAGGAGGGCGCGGAGGGGTTTTGGTGGAGTCTGAGCGCGCCCAGGCAGGGCGACGAGGGCAACGAAGGCGAGAGCCACCGCGCCGAGGGAGGACAGGATGGGGAGTTTTTTCATCGTGGGGAGGCCGGAAACGACCGGGCAAAGGGTGCGCCGCGCCGTCGGCGGGGTCAATGGCGAAAGTCCGCCGCCGTTCCGCCGTTTTTCGATTGACTCCCATGGATGCGGTCTCGATCGCATGATTTTTGGTCCGATTCTGTAACCGCCGCGACGAGACTTCCCAGTAAGGGGCTGCCAAGGTTAGAATCCATTCCCCCGTCATGAACGACACCCCCCTTTGCCCTCGCTGCCGCCAGCCCGTGCCTGCGGACGCTCCCGGCGGCATCTGCCCGGCTTGCGCCATGCTCGCCGCCGCAGGGAGGCCCTCCTTGTCCGCGTCGATTCCGGGTGCCGCACCGGGTGTCGAGGAAGTCTCCGCCGCCTTTCCCGAGCTGGAAATCCTCGAAATCGTGGGACAGGGCGGCATGGGCGTCGTGTTCAAAGCGAGGCAGCCGCGGCTGGACCGTCTCGTCGCCCTGAAGATCCTCCCGCCGGACCTCGCCGCGCAGCCGGGTTTTCCCGAGCGCTTCACCCGCGAGGCGCGGGCGCTCGCACGCCTGTCGCATGCGCACATCGTCTCCGTGTTCGACTTCGGCGAGGCGGCCGGCTTCTGGTATCTGCTCATGGAATACGTGGACGGAGTGAATCTGCGTCAGGCCATACGGGCGGGCATCACCCCATCGCAGGCGCTGCTGCTCGTGCCGAGGGTGTGCGAGGCGCTCCAGTTCGCCCACGATCGCGGCATCCTGCACCGCGACATCAAGCCGGAGAACATCCTGCTGGACGTCCGCGGCGTCCCGAAGCTCGCCGACTTCGGCATCGCCAAGCTCGCCGAGGACTCCGGCGAGACCCACCTCACCCGCAGCGGAGCGCAGCTCGGCACCGCCGCCTACATGGCTCCGGAGCAGATCGAGAGACCCGATGCCGTGGATCACCGCGCGGACATCTACAGCCTCGGCGTCGTGTTCTACGAGATGCTGACCGGCGAACTGCCTCTCGGACGCTTCGCCGTGCCCTCCGAACTCAGTTCCGTCGGCGCCGGCGTGGATGCCGTCGTTCTGAGAGCCCTCGAAAAGGAACGCGAACGCCGCCAGCAAAGCGCCGGCGAAATGAAGACGCAGATCGAAGGCGTCGGCAGCGGCCATGCTCCCGCTCCGCTCGCAGTTCCAAATCCTCCTCAGAACATCGTCAGGAAAGAACTCGGCTTCGCCTACTTGTGGTGGGGTGTCTTCGGAATCTGCGGAGCCCACCGCTTCTACCTGCGCCAGTATGGCTGGGGATGGCTCTATTTCTTCACCGGAGCCTTGTGCTGCATCGGCTGGATCGTGGATGCGTTCCTGCTGCCGTGGGAAGTGCGGCGCTTCAATGGCGATGTCCCTCCGCCCCGATCTCCCTCCACGAAGGCTCGGCGCTGGCTCGGGCCTGCGCTCGCTGTTCTCGGCCTTTTGCTTGCCGCAGGTCTGTTCAAGCTGATTTTATCTCTCAACTCCGCGAGCATCGCCATCCGCGACGGGTCCGCCCAAGTCGAAATCGACCTTGGGGGACTCCAAGTCGGCGATGGCAAGGAAAACGTCAGGATTGGCTGGGATGGCATTCACGTCACAACAGGCAAGGAAGACGTCAGGATCGGGTGGAGCGGCATTCACGTCACAACCGACAAGGAAAACGTCAAGATCTCCCCCGCCGGTATCCAGATCGAAACCGGCACTCCGCCGAAAAAATCACCCCCGCCTCCAGCTTCGCAAAAACCGACGCAAGGCCCCCCTGCGAAATGAATCCCGCCTCCGACGATCCGGACCGGTTCGCTGCCACGCGTTGGACCCTCGTCGCGCGTGCTCGCGAGGACTCCAGCGAGGGCCGGGTCGCTCTCAGCGAGCTTTGCGAGGCCTACTACCTTCCCGTGGTGAAGTTCCTCCGCTGCGAAGGCCGCGGCGAGGACGACGCCCGCGATCTCGCGCACGCCTTCTTCGCCCGTGTCCTCGAAGGTGGCTTCTTCGGCGGTGCGGACCCGCGGAGGGGGCGTTTCCGCAGCTATCTGCTCACCGCCTTGCGCCACTACCTCGGCGATCTGCGGAAACGAGACCTCGCTCTCAAACGCGGTGGACGGGCCGAGCACGTGGCCTTGGACCCGGCCGCCCACGCTCCGGCCGTCTACGATGAAGAGACCCGCTTCGACCGCGAATGGGCCTACACGCTGCTCGCGCGTGCGTTCGACGCCATCGAAAGGGAATGGCGCGAGGCCGGCAAAGCCGCGCATTTCGAGACTCTGAAACCGTGGATCGTCGGCGAAGTCCCTGGCCGTGAGGCCGCCGCCGCGAAGCTCGGCATGAGCGAGGGAGCCTTCAAAGTCGCCGTCCACCGCCTGCGCCAGCGCTTCCGCGACGCCATGACGGCGGAGGTCGCCCACACCGTCAGCGACGCCGGCGAAGCGGCCGACGAGCTGCGCCACCTCATCGAGGTTCTCGGCAGGCGATCTTAGGAGAAAGTGGACGCTTGTCGGAGGTCTGCCCGCCGTCTGACGGAAGGTTCGCACCTTCCGCTACCATTCGCCGAGGTAGCGGAGCGTGCCAACGTTCCGCCGATGGGACCGAACGCGCCTGACTGCGGCGCAATTCCGTTCTGGCCAAGCCTGCCGCGCTTCGCTACCCTCGTCGCCATGATGAAACGACGCGACCTTCTCCAACTTGGCGGCCTCGCCCTCGGGGCCGGGCTTTCCGGAACCGCCTCCGCCGACATCGCTCCGCCGCGCCGCGGGCGCTTCGCCGGGAAAATCCGCAAGTCTCTGAAATGGAACATGGTCAAGCTGAAGGACGAACAGTCTCTCGCCGAGACCTTCAAGAAACTGCGGGAATGCGGCTACGACGGCCTGGAGCCGAGCCTCGCGGATGTGGGAGAGCAAGCGGAGGAATGGATCGCGGCGAGCAAGGAGAGCGGTCTCGTCCTCGACGGCACCGTGGCCGCCCGCACCGAGGACCTCGCTGGCGGGATCGACCTGACGAAGCGCCTCGGCGGCGACTCCATGCTCGTCGTGGCCCGCTACGACCAGAAGCAGCCGATCCAGCCGCAGTGGGACCGCGCCCGCGACCAGCTGCGGGAATTCGCCCCTCATGCGCAGACGCAGGGCGTGTCGCTGCTGGTCGAGAACGTCTGGGCGACCTACCTCATCAGCCCCTTCGACATGGTCCGCTTCATCGACGAGGTGGGGCATCCGGCGGTCCAGGTCCATTTCGACATCGGCAACATGGTCCGCTGGGGCGTGCCGGAGCATTGGGCGCAGATCCTCGGGACCCGTTCGAAGAAGCTCGACGTGAAGGAATACGACCTGAAGAAGGCGATGGGCGAGGGCATGGGCAAGGGCTTCGGCGTGCCCCTCGGCGAGGGCAGCATCGACTGGAAGGCGGTGATGGACGAGATGGAGAAGATCCAATTCACCGGCTGGGCCGCCGCCGAGGTCGCGGCGGGCGACTGGGACTATCTCGCCGACGTCGCGCGGCGGATGGACCGGGTGCTGGAGCTGTGAGGCTTGTTCGGATTTTGCCTCCGGCGACCGCTGATATTTGCTGATCCACGCTGTAGGCGGAAGCAAATGGAACGGACACGTTACTTCCGAATCACAATGCTCGACGAAGTTTCGGCGAACACGGAATGGTATTCGGTAGTCGACAACCTCACCGACTCGTTCCCTTTCCTGTCCGGATACGGCCGAAAAAGAGAAGGCCGCTACATATGGATCAAGCTGCACTCCCTCTCGGAGGCTCTAGATCGCTCGAGCATTCAAAGCATATCGAAGAGCTTCACATCAGCGAACTTCGAAAGGATCGAGGTGGTATCCGAGTCGGAGTGGTGGGCAGCCCCGTCGCATTCTGTTCCATAACGAAACAGAGCCTAACGTTGGCGATATCGAGAAACCGGAATGTCAGGCTGACTGGGAGGGGGACTTTTTCAAGTTTCCGTGGCCGGATTCCCTCGTGGCAGAAAATTTTAAAAAATTTACCTTTTCCCACCCGTGACTTTAAAATATTCTGTGGCGGCGGAGTCGAGAGGGGTTATAATTTCCATAACGAAACCGTCGGGTGCGGCAATGCACCCCAAACACACACAGACAGATCCGAGAACGAATGGTGCGAGGCTTTCTCAGCTTCGGCGGCCTGTTGCTGGCCGCGGGAGTCGTCCTGCTGACCGGCTTGCAGAAGTCCGGCGGGCTGGACATCGGCAGCGTCTTTCGGGCGTTGCCTGAGCTCGATTCCGCATTCCAGCGCGGCTTCCGTTCGGACACGATGGCGCGGGTGAACCGGGTCCGGGTCTCCGCCGGGATTGGAGAGGTGAGGGGGGACGAGGCGATCCAGGGATTCCTGGGCGAATGGATTGGGGGGCATCCGAAGCCTCGCGACTTGGAGCTCGACGAGGTGTTCGATGCGCTCCAAGGACAGTTTCCCGGAGCCCAGTATCTGGCTGCGAATCTCGTCACCTCCAGCAGCCGCGAGGATCTGCTGGGCAAGCTGGCGGGCTGGACGGCGGTGGCGAGCCCCGATTTCGACGCGGTCAACACGACGGTCTTCCGGGCGGGAAGGGGGCTCGGGGCGCTCGCGGTGATGTCCCGGCGCATTCCCGAGTTCTCCCTCCATGCGGCGAACGAGCTGGGTGGGCGCTTCCACAACCGCTGCCCCCATTGCGGAATGACCCATGCCCTCGAGCTGGATCGCGATTCCCGTACGCTCATCCTCTCCTGCCCGCACTGCGATCTGCCCTTCGACGTGCTGGCGGTGGGCACGGGCGGCAGGATGCGGCGGGCGTCCGATTTCTTCGAGGGCTTCGCCCTGCCGTCCAGGGAAGTCGCTCCGCCGGGCGCTTCCGCCGAGGAGCGGATCCTCTCCCTCTGGCGGCGCGTGGCGGGCCATTGCCGATATGAGCTCGACCAGGACCGCATTCCGGGAGGGGAGGGGGACCGCGAAGTTTGGAAGACTCCCAGCGAAACCTGGGGAGAGGCGGCGGGCGACTGCGAGGATACCTCCATTCTTCTCGCGGACCTGCTGATCGGGGCAGGATTCGAGGCACGCGTCGCCATCGGATGGAACGGGAACATCGGCCAGCATGCCTGGGTCGTTGTCCGTGTCGACGAACGGCAGTATCTCCTCGAGACGACGCTGCAGAAGGAGATCGGGCTGGAGGATCTCGCCGAGGTCGCCTCCGTGTCCGCCTTCTACCAGCCGGAGCAGCTGTTCGACGACCAGCGGATCTACTACACGACGGCGCGGCCGGAGCGCTTCGGCGGGGACTATTTCTCGGAGAGCCTGTGGAAGCCGGTTCCCGGCGCGGCGGCGGAAGAGGCCTTGTCCCAGCGCTGAGCGGGGTGGAAAAAACGCGAAAGCGCGCCTTTCCCGGGTTTGACGCCGGGCGGGGCGCTCGCTAGGGTCGCGGCGATGAAACTCCTCCGCTTTGGCCCGCAGGGCTCCGAGAAACCTGGATTGCAACTTGAAGACGGCGAGCGCATCGACGCTTCCGGCTTCGGCATGGACTGGAACCACGACTTCTTCGCCGATCCGGCGAATCTGGAACGCCTCGCCGCCTGGCTCGAGGCGAACCGCGCGACCGCGCCGCGCCTTTCCAGCGACGAGCGACTGGGGCCGGCGGTGGCGCGTCCGGGCAAGCTGATCTGCATCGGCCTCAACTACTCCGACCACGCCGCCGAGGCGGGCATGGAGATCCCGGCGGAGCCCATCGTCTTCTTCAAGGCGACGAGCGCGATCGTCGGGCCGAACGATCCGGTCGTGATTCCGAAGGACAGCGCCAAGACCGACTGGGAGGTCGAGCTGGCCTTTGTCATCGGCAAGAAGGCCAGCTATGTCGCGGAGGCGGACGCCCTTTCCCACGTCGCCGGCTACGTCCTGCACAACGACTACAGCGAGCGGGCCTGGCAGCTCGAGCGCGGTGGACAGTGGGTGAAGGGAAAGAGCTGCGACACCTTCGCCCCGCTCGGACCCTTCCTCGCCACCGCGGACGAGATTCCCGATCCCGAAAACCTCGCGATGTGGCTCAAGGTCAACGGCGAGACGAAGCAGAACAGCAGTTCGTCGAACCTCATCTTCGGCATCGCCCATCTCGTCAGCTACCTGAGCCATTTCATGACTCTCGAGCCCGGCGACATCGTCTCGACGGGCACGCCTCCCGGTGTGGGCATGGGCCTGAAGCCGCCGCAATTCCTCAAGGCCGGCGACGTCGTCGAGCTCGGCATCGAGGGTCTCGGCAGCTCGAGCCAGACCTCGGTGGCCTGGTAAAGCCCGGAATCCGAAGCTCGAAGTCCGAAATGCGGGCTTCGAGGCTTCAGATTCCGGAGTCCGTATCCCGGGCTTCGGATTTCGGATTTCGAATTTCGGATTTCGCCTTGGTGGCGAGCCTCACCGCTCCGATCGCCATCTCCGAGTCGATCGCCTTGCACATGTCGTAGACGGTCAGGGCGGCGATGGAGACGGCGGTGAGCGCCTCCATCTCGACGCCGGTCTTCGCGTCGGTGCGCACGGTCGCGGCGATGGCGAGCCCGTCGGGCCGTGCCTCGAAGTCGACGGCAGCTTTCGTGAGGGGGAGCTGGTGGCAGAGGGGAATCAGGTCGGCGGTGCGCTTCGCCGCCTGGATACCGGCGACCCGTGCCACGGCGAGAACGTCGCCTTTGGGGGTGCGCCCTTCCAGAATGGCCGAGAGCGTCTCCGGCCTCAGGGCGATGAAGCCCTCCGCCACTGCCTCGCGCCGGACGACGGGCTTCTCCGACACGTCGACCATCGCGGCGCTGCCGTCGGGGCGGAGGTGGGTCAGGGGTGGGGCGCTGTCCATCGGGAAGGGTTCCTCCTCCCCGGCGGTCGCGCAAGCGGATCG
>CAYSZN010000125.1:0-8216 GCA_964435425.1 uncultured Akkermansia sp.
CGACCCGCATGCTGCGGCTGTAGACCAGCCCGTAGAGCGAGAGGATGGCGACTTCCGTCGTGCCACCACCGATGTCGACGACCATGTTCGCCGCCGCCTCCTGCACCGGCAGACCGGCCCCGATGGCGGCGGCCATCGGCTCCTCGACGAGATGCACCTCCCTCGCCCCCGCAGCGGCGGCCGATTCGTTGACTGCTCGCTTCTCCACCTCCGTGATGGCGGAGGGGACCGCGATGACGATGCGGGGACGGATCCAGCGGTGGCGGTTGTGGACCTTGCGGATGAAGTGGCGCAGCATCGCCTCCGTCGCCTCGTAGTCGGCGACGACGCCGTCGCGCAGGGGCCGCACCACGGAAATGTTCCCGGGCGTCCGTCCCAGCATCCGCTTCGCGTCGTCCCCGACGGCGAGGACGAAGTTCGTGCCGGACTTCACCGCCACGACCGACGGCTCCCTCAGCACGATCCCGTGGTCCCGCACATACACGAGGGTGTTGGCCGTCCCGAGATCGATGCCGATGTCGCTCGAGAAAGCGCCGATGAGTCTGCCGATCATGAAGTCAAAATGCGGGAAGGAAGACGCGGTGCGCCTCCGAAGGGAGTCGTTCTCTGGTGGGAACCGTTCAAATTGTTTCTAAAAACCGTAAATTTAACACATCCGTTCCATTTTGCCAACCGGTGCCTCCGTGCCGGATAAAAAAGCCGTGCCGCCCTGCGGAATCCGGTTCATGTTCCGGGCGATGGGACTTTACGAGATGGAGGAAGGCGTCCGCTACGTCTGCCAGCGCTGCGGCAACTGCTGCCGCTGGCCGGGCGAGGTGCCCGTCTCCGACGCCGAGATCTCGCGGATCGCCGCCTATCTGGGGATGTCCGAGGAGGATTTCGTCGCCCACTTCACCGATGTCCGGCGGAACCGGACGGGCCTGACCCTGGTCTCCAAGCCCGACCACGAGTGCATCTTCCTCGATGGGATCGACTGCCGCATCCAGGCGGTGAAGCCCGATCAATGCGCCGGATTCCCGAACCGCTGGAATTTCCCGGGCTGGCGCGAGGTCTGCGAGGCCATCCCCGTTCCGCTAGGAGACGGCGGGGGCTGACTCGCCCCGAACCAAAAAAAGCGCGGCAGGGGACTGCCGCGCTTTTTCAGTGAAGGGTTGAGGAATTGGGACCAATCCTCAGAGGCTGTTCTTGAGAGCGGAGGAAGGCTTGAAGCCGACCGTCTTCGAAGCCGCGATCTTGATCGTCTCTCCGGTCTTGGGGTTGCGGCCCGTGCGCGAGGCGCGCTTGCGGACTTCGAAGGTGCCGAAGCCGATCAGCTGGACGTTGCCCGTCTTTTTGATGCCTTTGGCGATGGATTCAAGAACCGCTTTCACGGCTTCTTCGGCTGCTTTCTTGGAGGTTTCCCCGCCAAGCGCTTTCTGGACTGCGTCGATAAGTTCTCCCTTGTTCATCACGGATTTGTGGTTTGAGTGAGGAGGCGACTCTATCTGTTTTTCGCGGCGGTGTCACTACGAAACCTTCGCAAATCAACGGATTGCGCCTCTCTTGACCGATCAAATACGAAGAGAAAAATTGTTTGGCAAGCTTAAATTTCAATATTTCCCAAAGGTTTTCCGCTTGCCACGACCTCCGTTCCGTTCCCGACATGACCCCTCCTTCGGTCTGCACACACCTGTCGAATCACCCTGACATTCATCCCAGCGCCTGGGTCGCGCCGGGGGCTGCGGTGATGGGCGACGTCGTCCTCGGTGCGCTGTCCAGCGTCTGGTACCAATGTGTGCTGAGAGCTGACATTCAACGAATTGCGATCGGAGAAGGGACGAACGTCCAGGATGGGACGATCATCCATCTCGCGAGCGATCTCGGCACCGTCGTGGGGGCCTACGCCACCGTCGGGCACCGCGCCCTCCTCCATGCCTGCGAGATCGGCGACGAGGTCCTCGTCGGCATGGGGGCCATCGTCATGGACGGAGCGAAAGTCGGCGCCCGCAGCATCGTCGCCGCCGGATCCCTCGTGCCGAAGGGTCGCGAGATTCCGCCCGGCTCCCTCGCGATGGGCTCGCCCGCCAGAGTCGTGAGATCCCTTTCCCCCGACGAGCAGCGTGCCATCCGCGGGTGGGCCGAGAAGTACATCCGCGTCGCCGCCGAGCACCGAAACCCGGATTGCCAAGGCGGGAAATCCCGGCATAGTGGCAACCTCTAATCGGCATGATCGGAAAACCCGTGGTCCAGGTGGAAGTGAAGAACGTCCTCGCGACGAGCGCGGGTTCGGCGATCTTTCTCGGCAACGACGAGAAGGTCTTCGTCATCTACGTCGACCATTCCGTCGGCTCGGCCATCAACATGTTCCTCCACGGCACTCCCAAGCCGCGTCCCCAGACCCACGACCTCTTCGCCGACGTCCTCACCGCCCTAGGGGCGCGCGTCGAGCGCGTCGTGATCAACGACTTCACCGACACCGTCTTCTTCGCCCGCCTCATCGTCGTCGCCGAGAACGAGCTGGAGGAGCGCAAGATCGTCGAGATCGACGCCCGTCCCAGCGACAGCATCGCCCTCGCCGTGCAGGCCGACGCCCCCATCTACGTCGCCGCCCACGTCTGGGAATCGGTCGAGGACATGTCCATCGTCCTCAAGAAGATGCAGGATGCCAACGACGAGGGCCTTGGGGGATTCCCGACGGAGTGAGGGGAGGACGGTTCTTTCGTTCTCCAATGTTCGGTCGATCCGATCGTCTCCGGTCGCGTCATTGCTCCCGGCATCCAAATCCTGGATACAAGGGACGTCTGGCCTGGCCCCGCCTATCGGCTCTTTGTCGGCTTTGAAGCACCGGGCAGCGCCCGCTACCCCGCCGCCAGCGACGCCTTCAGCTGCCGCAGCTCCTCGTCCAGCTTCGCCAGATATTGCGAGGTGGCCTTGAGCCGCTTCGTCGTCAGCTTCGCGATGAACTCGTAGAGACAGGCGTAGAAGGCGGGGTTGTCCTCCTTCGGCAGGATGTGCTCGAGAAACTTCTGATCGACGGCGAGGCAGAAGGAGTCCTTCACCGCCACGACGGAGGCGGAGCGGACCTCGTCCTCGAGGGCGGCGAGCTCGCCGAAGATGTCGCCGGGGTGGCTCATGCGGACGAGCTGCCGGTCGCCCTTGACCACGGCGACCTCCCCGGCGAGGAGGATGAAGATGCGGGAGGCCTCGTCGCCCTCGGCAATGACGATGTCGCCGGGGTCGTATTCGATGAAGGCGGAGGCGTGGAGGACCTGGTCGAGGTGCTCCTTCGAGAAGGCCTCGAGGAAGGGCACTTCGAGAAGAGGGGCGGGAATGTCGTCCTCGTCGTGGATGTAGGCGTATTCTTGCACGGGTCGAATTATAGGGAGCGGTCGGCGAGGTGTCGAGTTCGGAAAACCGGCCTGCCTTGTTTTTCCGTCAGGATGCGGCCCGGCCCGCTCAGGCGTCGCGGACGATCCTCCCGCCGAGGGAGAGGATGCGGGCTTTGCCCTTCGCGTCCTCGGCTTCGCCGATCTGGCCGTCCTGGACGTACATCTGCGAGAGGGCGGTCCAGGCGAGGAGGTCGTTGGGTTTCAGGGTCGTGGCCTTGAGGCCCGCGCCGATGGCCTCCTTGAGGTGGCCGGTCTTCATCAGGGCCATGGCGAGGGCGTGCCAGCCGTCGAAGAAGTCGGGATCGAGCTCGACGCAGCGGCGGTACTTCCCGACGGCACTGTCCAGATCGCCGACGGCGAGGTCGCCGTTGGCGTCGTCGAAGAGGTCGTCGAGAGGCGTGCTCACGGATCGACGGTGAGGGTGCTGGGGGCGTCGGGACGCTGCGCGCCTGACTTGGCCCGCTGCTGGTTAAACCAGGCGCTGAAGAGGGTGCGGGAGGTCTGGGCCTTGATCGAGGCGGTCAGGGCGCTCCGCTTTGCGTCGGCCTGGTCGTCCTTGTAGATCTCGATCTTGTCGACGTGGGCGAGGAGATAGCCCTCGCCGCCGGTACGCTCGGTCACGGAAGAGGTCTCCTTTTCGGCGAGCCCATCGACCGCCTGGACGAGGAGGGCGGCGTCGGCGAGGTCGGCGGGCGGCTCGTTCGCGGAGAAGGAGGGAACCGCGACGGGCTCGAGGCCCAGCTCCTTCGCGGCGTCCTGGAACGTCTTGCCGGCCTTCACCGCCTCGTTCAGCTTGGCGAGGGCGTCGCTGGCGGCGTCGTTGACGGCGCGGTTGGACTTCGTTGCGAGGAGGACCTCCTGGATCGCCGGGGTGGCCTGCTCGAGGGTGAGGGGGACGGGATCGACGGACTGGCCGAAGTGGAAGACGAGGTAGGCGCCTTCGCCGACCTGGACGGGCACGCTGACCTCGCCGGGCTGCATCGCGCCGCTGAACAGCTCGGTGAGGGCGCCCTCGTTGTCCTTCAGCAGTTCAGGAGCCTCGTTGCGGGCGAAAGGTTCGAGCACGCCGGTCTCGGCGACGAACTCGGCCTTCTCGCCGGCGTATTGCTGCGCGACGGAGGCGAAGTTCGCCCCATCGGCGGCGAGGTCGGCGTAGGCGCGGTTCACGGCGTTGGCGAAGCCGAGGTTGGCCTTGGCCTTCGCCTCGTTGGTGGCGTCCTCGGGCTGGGCCTTCGGGGTGAACTGGATGTAGTCGAAGCCGCGCTTCGACTCGCTCAGGAGGGTGTCCTTGTTCTCCTCGTAGTATTTCGAGACGTCCTCGTCGGTGATCTGGATGCCCTCGGCATATTTGGAGCGGTCGAAGCGGACGACGGAGGCGGTGTAGCGCTGGTTGCCCTTGATGTATCGCTTGCCCGCCTCGCTGGGGAGGGCCTCGACGCCGGAGCCGACCAGATCGCGCAGCTTCTGGAAGGAGAGATAGTCCTTCACCAATTGGGCGAGGTCGCTCTGGGTGAAGCCGTTCGGGCCGAGGATGTTGTTCTCGACGTACTGTGCGTTCACCCAGGGCTGCTGGAAGACCGGCAGCTGCGGGATGGCCGCCTTGATCTCCTCGGTGCTGGGCTCGATGCCGAGCCTTTCGGCCTCCTTCCGCAGGATGACCAGGCTCATGACGAAGTCGGTGGGGTCGCGGTCCATGCGGCGCTCGCCGAAGAGGACCATGGCGAAGTCGTACATCCCGAGCTGGAGGGCCACGTCGAAGTTGCCCGCGAGCTTCTGCGCCTCCTTCTGGCGGTAGCAGCGGTCGTAGACCTTCACGACGCAGTCATGTCGTCCGAGTGTGCCCCCGACGAAGTCGTAGTCGGAGTAGAGAAACGCGAAGGAGACCACGATCACGGCCGTGACGGCGATGAGAAGGCCTTTCTGGAAGTGTCGGATCTGGCTAAGCATGGAGGGGACGGCTCGCCCGCGGAAGCCGGGGTTCGGGCAGGGGCGGGGAAGGTAGTGAGGAACGCATCCCACTTCAACCGCTTTTTGGATGCCGGATCCGACGCCGCAGATGCGCCACCGCGGCGGAGCGGTTCCGGCTTGAAGGAGGGGCCGCCTCCTGAGAGCCTCGTGACGACATGAACCGTTCCGCCTTCCTCTCCCTCCTGCTCCTCGGACTCGCCTGCCTGCCTGCCGCGGCGCAGCAGGACAAGCCCGCCCTGCGCGCCGGAGCCGCCACCAGCGTCATCACCCCGCCTCTCGGCGAGCCCATCGTCGGCGGCTTCACCCCCTTCCCGGCAGAGCACATCCACGACGAGCTCCACGCCCGCTGCCTCGTCCTCGACGATGGGAGGACGAAGGTGGTCCTGGTCGTCTGCGACCTGCTCGGGATGCACCGCAGCGTCGGCCTCGCCGCGAAGGAGCACATCGAGCGCGAGCTCTCCATTCCCCCGAGCCACGTCATGGTCTCGGCGACGCACACCCACTCGGCCACCAATGCGCTGAACGCCGGGCCGAGGAGCTATTCCTCAGAGGTCGAGCTCTCCGACTACCAGCGCTTCGTCGCCCGCCGCATCGCCGACGGCGTGCGCCGTGCCGTGAACCTCCTCCGCCCCGCCGAGATCGCCTACGGCCACTTCGACGCGCCCGAGCATGTCTTCAACCGCCGCTGGTTCCTCGAGGAGGGCACGATGCCCGCGAACCCCTTCGGCAAGACCGACGAGAAGGTGAAGATGAACCCCGGATCGGCCAACCTCGTCGAGCCCGCCGGTCCGACCGACCCGCGCGTCTCCTTCCTCGCCCTGCGCGAGGCGGGCGGAGGAAAATTCATCTCCCTCCTCTCCGCCTACTCGCTCCACTACGTCGGCGGCGTCGGCCAGGCCCATGTCTCCGCGGACTACTTCGGCTACTTCAGCAGGGCGGTCGAGAAGGCTCTGGGGGAGGAGGGGCAGGATCCCCCCGTCGTCGCGATGATGGCCAACGGCACCAGTGGCGACATCAACAACATCAACTTCCGCGAGCCGCGTCCCCGCAAGCCGCCCTACGAGCAGATGCAGTTCGTCGCGCACGACCTCGCCGAACGGACCGTCGCCGCCGCCGGGACGCTGGAATGGTCGGCCGAGGCACCGCTCGACGCCCGCTACCGCGAGCTCGACGTGAAATGGCGCGAGATCCCCGAGGAGCTCGTCGCCTGGGCCAAGGAGACCGAATCCAACGCCCCGCGCATCGGCGACAAGGCCGTGCTGCCGCTCTCCTACGCCGGGCGCGTCCAGCGTCTCGCCGCCGCCAGCCCCGAGACGAAGCTGCCGGTGCAGGCCTTCCGCATCGGCGACGTCTGCATCGGCACCTCGCCCTGCGAGACCTTCGCCGAGACCGGGATGGAGTTCCGCGAGCGCAGCCCCTTCGCGAAATCCTTCATGATCGAGCTCGCCAACGGCTACTACGGCTACCTGCCGACGCCCCGGCATTTCGAGCTCGGCGGCTACGAGACCTGGCCCGGGACGAACAACCTCGAGCCGCAGGCCTCCGTGAAGATCCTCGACGCCCTGCTCGAAATGGCCGGGGAGCTGAAGTCGGCGAACTGAGCCGGTCTGGTGGAAGGGCCGCAAAAAAGCACAGGAAGCACAAAAGGTCTGTTCCAATGGAATGCGTCGAGAGCCGTGCTGTGGGGCGGAATTCTTTCCGCCTCGCGTTTCGGAAGACCCAAGGAGGGCCGAATTCTTGTCGGCCGGCAAGTCCGGCTCTCCCCGGCCAGCGCGAGCGACAGGAATGTCGCTCCTCCTTGAGTCCGCGAATTTGCGCCGGGAAGACAAATGGAGCGAGGCGGATTTTTGTGTCCTTTGCGCCTTTTTGCGGCCAGCCCACCCAGCGCTTGCCGATGACTGACCTCCACCCCTGACCCGATAGACGATGGAATCCGCCCTCACCCTGCGCCGCAAGCTCGATTCGGGCGCCATCGTCACCGGTGTCCTCGCCACCCAGCATTTCTGGCCCGGCCTTGTCGAGGTCGCGATGGAGGCGGGGCTCGACTACCTGATCGTCGATCTCGAGCACCTCGGCCACGACGCCGCCTCCGTCGCCGCCGGTTGCGCGATCGGGCGACGGGCCGGCTTTCCCGTGCTCGTCCGTCCTCCCGAGCCGGAATTCACCGCGATGCGACTCGCCATGGACCTGGGTCCCTGCGGACTGCTCGTCCCCTGCGTCGAGTCGCTCGAAACCATGCGGACGATCCAGGACGCCGTCTGGATGAGGCCGCGCGGGAAACGCCGTCCCGGAGGACCGGGAAACGCCTGGGTCGCCGATTTCCATTACGAGACCTGGAAGGCGACCGTCGAGGACCACCTCGTCATCCTGCCGCAGATCGAGAGCCGCGCCGGATTGGCCGCCGCCACCGAGATCGCCGCCCATCCCCTGACCACCGCCATCGCCGTCGGCCCCTACGACCTTTCCGCCGACCTCGGCGTCTGCTGGCGGCCCGATGCTCCCGAGATGCGCGAGGCCCTCGCCAGGATCCGCGAGGCCGGCCGCGCCGCCGGCAAGCCCATGTGGATGATTGGGCATGGCCCCGATCTCGTGGCGCAGGGCTACACCTTCCTGTGCCTCGGCGAGCCCATCGGCAGCCTGAAGGCAAAGCTCGCCGAGATGGTCGGGGAGTTGAGAGTGGATGGTTGAGAGTTGAGAGTTGAGAGTTGAGAGCCGGAAGGCGCGGGTCGGACACTCTCAACTCTCTCCTCTCAACTAAACGCAAGACCCTCCGCCGGCCGGGCCGGCGGAGGGTCTGCGATTCCGGGTGGCTCCCTGCGGAGTCTCGTCGTTCCGAAGATCAGTTGGTGTAGGCGCTCTCTCCGTGCGAGGTCGTGTCGA
>CAYSZN010000126.1:0-8213 GCA_964435425.1 uncultured Akkermansia sp.
ACTTCGTCCACGCCCTCCTCGCGGCGGAGGACAGCCGCTTCTACCAGCACGACGGAGTCGACTACCTCGGGATCGCCCGCGCCCTCTACTTCGGCCTGCGCTCGAAGAACATCAACCAGGGCGCCTCGACCATCACCCAGCAGCTCGCCCGGCAGACCTTCGAGCTGAAGGACCGCACCCTCAGCCGGAAGTTCACCGAGATCTTCCTCGCCCAGCGCATCGAGAGGCGCATCGGCAGCAAGCAGCGCATCCTCGAGCTCTACATCAACCGCATCTACTTCGGCAGCGGCTACTACGGCATCGCCTCCGCCTCGGAGGGCTACTTCGGCAAGGATCCCGAGCACCTCTCGGTGGTCGAGGCCGCCACCCTCGCCGCGACCATTCCGAACCCCTACCACCGCTCCCCTCGCAGCTTCCCCGAGGTCTCGAAGAAATGGCGCGACCACATCCTCGCCCGCATGGCCAAGGAGGGCTACATCGACAAGGACACCCGCGACCGCCTCCAGAACACCCGGGTCGAGATCGCGGCGAAGACGAACATCACGGGCAAGTCCGCCTTCGTCTACGAGAAGGTGCGGCAGGAGGTGATCGAGCTGCTCGGCTACGAGGCCGTCTCGAAGGGCGGCTTCGCCATCCACACGACCATCGACGGCGGCCTCCAGGAGTTCGCCGAGAGCGCCCTGCGCGAGCAGCTCGACAAGATCGAGCAGCACCCCGACTTCAAGCAGGAGACGATGGCGCAGTACAAGGCGAAGAAGGCCGCCTTCCAGGAATCGGCCCATCCCGACCAGACCTTTCCCGCGCCGAAGTATCTCCAAGGCGCCCTCCTCCTTCTCGACAACAAGACCGGCGCCGTCCTCGCCCGGGTGAGCGGACGCGACTTCAACGACAGCATGTTCGACCGCGTCTCGCAGGGGCGGCGGCCCACCGGCACGGCCTTCAAGCCCTTCGTCTACGCCGCCGCCTTCGAGGCCCGCCGGTTCCCCGGCACCCTCGTCGACGACACCCCCATGGACACCCGCCAGGTCATGATCGGCGGCACCACCGGCATCCTCGGGGAATGGGGCGTGGAGACCTCCGACAACGTCTACGAGAACGTCATCACCGCCCGCCGCGCCCTCGCCCGGGGCAAGAACTCGGCCAGCGTCCGTCTCGGCCAGCAGGTCGGGACCGAGGCCGTGGTGGCCCTCGCGCGCAAGGCCGGGATGTCCTTCTCGGGCGAGCTGCAGAAGTTCAACGCCACCTTCCTCGGGCGGAATCCGAGCTCGCTCGAGGAGTTCGGCCTCGCTTACACCATCTTCCCCAACAGCGGCCGCCGCGCCGAAAGGCCGCACATCATCGCGAACATCCGTGACAGCCTCGGCAACGTCATCTACACCCCGAACGTGGCCATGCACAAGGAGCCGGTCATCGACCGCTACACCGCCTACCAGGTCAACAGCATGCTCTCCGACACCTTCGTCTACGGCACCGCCGTGAAGGCGAAGGAGAAATACGGCCTGGGCGACTACCCCGTCGCGGGCAAAACCGGCACCGAGTACGACTTCACCGACAACTGGTTCGCCGGCTACACCTCCGAGGTCACCTGCGTCGCCTGGGTCGGCTTCGACCAGAGCGGCACGATCTACCCCGAGGCCTTCAGCTCCGACACCGTCCTGCCGGTCTGGACAGCGGTCATGAACGAGGCGGCGAAGAAGTTCCAGCCGAAGGCCTTCCTCCCCCCTCCCGACGCCGAGCCGGTCGAGATCTGCCTGAAGTCCGGCGAGCTCGCCTCCGACGACTGCTACGAGGTCGTGCAGAAAAGCGACGGCATCGCCTCGCAGGTCCGCTGCACCTACACCGAGCACCTCCGCCCCGGCACCAATCCGGAGGCGATCTGCCATCTCCACGGCAGGGGCCGCAGCCGTCTGCAGAAGCAGATGACGCAGAAGCGCACCAAGGACGGCCTGCTCCGCCCCACTTTCGTCGTCCAGGAGAACGCCGAGCCCGTCCTGCCCGTCGCCCCGACCGTGATCGGCACGAACGACCCCTACAACTCCTTCGCACCCGTCCTCCGCGCCCGCGTCGCGCCCGTCGTGGCCGAAGTCGTCGAGACGCCACCGGAAGACACCGAGGCCGCCACCGTCGCCGAGCCGGTCGGGAACAACGGCATCCCCGTGGCCCGTCCCGTCCTCACCGAGACGGCTGCCGAGGACCTGCCCGCCCAGCGCGTCCGCCCCCCCCGGCCCCGCGCCATCGAGTTCGAGTGACCGGGATCCAAGGAGGGGCGACATTCCTGTCGCCCGTCTGGTCGGGACCGGGCTTGCCGGGCGACAGGAATGTCGCCCCTCCTTGCGCTTTCCACCGAGAGGAACCTATTTGAGTGCCCCATCGATAGGTGAACCTGAAACCTTGAACTCCAAAAAGAGATGCTGACCATCGTCAAACTGCTGGTGTCCGCGGGACTCATCTACGCGGTGAACGAGATCGTCATCGCGCGGAGCCGTCCCTTTCTCGGCAGTCTCGTTGCCTCGCTCCCGCTCGTCAGCCTCATCACCTTCGTCTGGATCTGGTTCGGCATGGCCGGCGATCCCGCGGCCCGCACCGAGAAGCTCGCCTCGCACTCCACCGGCGTCTTCTGGTTCGTCCTCCCGAGCCTGCCCATGTTCCTCGTCTTTCCCTGGCTCCTGCGGAAGGGACTCTCCTTCTGGCCGACCCTGCTGGTCTGCTGCCTCCTCACCATGCTGCTCTACGCCGGCATGGCCGCGCTCCTGAAGCGCTTCGGCGTGGATCTGTGAGCTGGCCTCATCTGGCCGGCCCCATGACCCATGACTCGTGACGCCGCTAAGCGGCAAAGCTCTCCCCGCAGGAGCAAGTGACGACGGCGTTGGGATTCGTCACCTTGAAGCCGCCCTGCTGCAGGTCGTCGCTGTAGTCCAGCTCCGATCCGGTCACGAAGAGGGCGCTTTTCGGATCGATGACGACGCGGACCTCGTTCGACTCGACGAGGATGTCGCGGTTCGCCGGGCCGTCGACGAGGTCCATCTTGTATTGCAGACCCGAGCAGCCACCGCCGATGACGGCGACGCGCAGGGCGCCGTGGTCCAGCCGTCCCTGCTTTTTCAAAAGCGAGCGCAGCTTCGCCGAGGCTCCGTCGAGAACCTTGATGAGCGTCTCGTTGCCGATCTTGTAGTTGACCTCGGTCACGGGGGAAATTCGGACAGCCCGACTCCTCGCGCAAGGCCGAATCCTCCGGCATCCAACCCGGTTGGGTGCGGCGTCATACCCTCTTCGCCGCCCTCACGAAGGGGGGAATGGGGCAACCGATGGAGTCGGCGACGGCGCGGATCAGCTCGGCCTCGCGGCTGGAGACGCCGCCATCCTCCATCACGCTGAGGCTGCACGCCTCAAGGAGATCCCGCTTCAGCACGGGTGAGGCGAGGGCGAAGGCGTCGAGGGCTCGCTCGATGCGGTCGAGGCCGCAGGCCGAGGCGGGCTGGCGGGGGATCTCGACGCGGTAGCGTCCGTGCAGATGCGAGGCGGCCTGGTCGAAGGCCCCGGCGGCGGCGGATGCGTCCTCGGGATGGCTCATCGCGGCGAGGGTGGAGAGGAGGATCCCGGCGTCCTCGAGCAGCGGATGAATGCGCCGGTAGCGGATCGGGTCGGGTCCCTTCCGGTGGTACCAGGTGTCGAGGTGCCGCGTGACGATGCGCAGGAGCATGAACTCGAAGAGATCGACGCGGCCGTCGCTGGCCACGAGCCGGTGCAGGAGATCGCGGAAGCGCCCGTATTCGCCGGGGCCGAGATGCCGCAGGGTGGGGATGCACAGGTCGACGAGGCCGATCTTCACGGCGGAATGGATCGGGGAAAGCTCCTCGAAGAGCTGCGCCGTGGCCTGCGCGGTCGTCTCGTCGGTCTCCTTGCGGAGCAGGCCGATCTCCTGGCTGCGGAGCCGGCTGTTCTGCGCGAGGAGGAGGGCGAAGACGACGCACTGCGCGCCGGTGCGCGAGCGGCAGGACGCGAGCCAATGGGGCGGGAGCTGCTCGTGGAGCTCCTGGCCGAGATCGACCTGCTCGGGATGGACGGTCTTGAGGCTTTCCATGGCCTCCTCCGGCTGGAGCCGCAGCGGGGCCGAGCTCTCCTCCATGGCGAAGCCGGAAACGGCTCCCGGGACGGCGCGGCGCGTGTCGTTGCGCGCGGTGACGGGGCGCAGGGATGCCTCGCCCAGAGCCCCGTCCCAGTGTGGGAGCAGGCGGCGGATGCGCTGGGGGAGGGGCGGGTGGGTCGCGAAGAGCGAGGCGCCGAGGGCGCTGCCGAAGAAGAGGTGGCTCGCGTCCTTTGCCATCGGGTGCTCGACCCTCGATCCTTCGGAGAGGCCCCCGATCTTCTTCAGGGCGCCGGCGATGCCGTCGGGATTGCGGGTGAACTGCACCGCCGAGGCGTCCGCGAGGAACTCGCGCTGGCGCGAGACCGAGGCCTTGATGAGGTTCGCGAAGAAGGCCCCGATGTAGCCGATGGCGAGCAGGCCGAGGCCGGAGACGAGCATGGCGAGGGCGAAGGCGGCCCCCTCCTTGCGGTCCGAGCCGACGCTGCGGAAGGAGTTCCGCAGGATGAACTCGCCGATGAGGGCGAGGAAGAGGATGCCGAAGAGCAGCCCCATGAGGCGGATGTTCAGCCGCATGTCGCCGTTGAGGATGTGGGAGAATTCGTGGGCGATCACCCCCTGCAGCTCGTCGCGGGTGAGCAGCGTCATGCAGCCGCGGGTGACGCCGATGACGGCGTCGCTCGTCGTCTTGCCGGCGGCGAAGGCGTTGATCGAGTCCTCGGCGTCCATCACGTAGACGGCGGGCACGGGCACGCCCGAGGCGATGGCCATCTCCTCGACGAGGTTGAGGAGCCGCCGTTCGTGGAAGTCCGTGGTGTTCACGTCGAGCTCTCGCCCGCCCAGCTCCCGCGCGACGACGGCACCGCCTCCGGAGAGCTGCATCGCCTTGAAGGAGGAGGCGAGGAAGACGACGATGCCCGTGCTCGCGGCCGTGTAGAGGAGGACCGTCGGATGCCAGAGCCTGGGAGGGCCCGGCACGTCGTCGGTGAAGGAGAGGATCAGCACGGCGAGCCCGTAGACCGCCGCGACGATGCCGACGAGGGCGAAGGCGAAATAGAGGACGAGGACGTGCGACTTCCGCCTCGCGACCTCCTGGTGCTCGAAGAAATCCATGGCGGGGAGATGCCGCAGGAAAGCGTCAGAACTTCACCGAGACGCTTCCCCGCTCGGAATCGTCGGAGACCTCGAAGGAGGTGGCCGGGACGAAGTTGAACATGCCGGCGATGAAGTTCGAGGGGAAGACCTCGAGCTTGTTGTTGTAGTTCATCACCGCGTCGTTGTAGGACTGTCGGGCGAAGGCGACCTTCGACTCGGTCGAGGTCAGTTCCTCCTGGAGCTGGAGCATGTTCTGGCTGCTGCGCAGCTCGGGGTAGCTCTCGGAGAGGGCGAAGAGGCGGCCGAGGGCTCCGCCGAGCCCGGCCTCGGCGGCCGCGAGCGTCTGGATCGAGGAGGCGTCGCCCGCGTCGGCCCGCTCGCGCGCGGAGGTGGCGGCGTTGCGGGCCTGGATGACGGCCTCGAGCGTCTCGCGCTCGTGCTGCATGAAGGCCTTCACCGTCTCGACGAGATTCGGAATCAGGTCGTGGCGGCGCTTCAGCTGCACGTCGATCTGGGAGAAGGCGTTCTTGTAGCGGTTGCGGAGCTTCACGAGTCCGTTGTAGAGCCCGATGACGAAGATCACGGGCAGGACGAGGATCGCGAGGATGACGACGATGGTGATGAGCGTGTTCATGGAGAATGGAATCGGAGGGACAGCGCCAGTCTATCCCCCGATGCCCGAAAGATCGACCCCGAAGATGGCGGCTTTTTGCGTGCGCGAGCCTCGTTCCCGCCAACAAAAAAGCGTTCCCGCGGGCTGCGGAAACGCTTTTTCGAAAGGATCTCCCGGGGAGGGGAGATGGGTGGGGCGGACTCAGCTCTTCTTGTCGCCCTTTTCGGTCTCCTTGCCGGCTTGGAGCCAGCCGGAGATGCCGGCGGAGAGGTGCTTGATGTTCTTGAAGCCGGCCTCTTCGGCAGCCTTGGCGCCGGCCTTGTAGGCGTTGCAGGTGGGGCCGCCGCAGTAGGCGACGACGAGCTTGTCCTTCTTGTCGCCGAGGAGCTCGGTGATGTTGTCCTTGTTCGCGCGGAAGTCGATCGCGCCGGGGATGTGGCCCTTCTCGTAGGTGGAGGAGCCGTTCACGTCGATGACGATGACTTCGCCCTTCTTGATGGCGGCCTCGAGTTCGCTGATGCTGATGTCGGGATATTCGCCGGCGACAGCGACGGAGGCGAAGAGGGCACAGGCGAGGGTGGCGAGCAGTTTTTTCATGGTTGGATTCTGGATTGGATGGGTTGGGTATCGGTTGTGTTTCGATCCACCGGCCCCTGAAGAGGGGACGGCGGACGAGCGGCCTGGACCATATCAAATCGTCCCATGCCGCTCAATACCCTGCTAAGACGCGATCGGGGAGGAAACGTTAGAAATTTTCCGTAACGCTTTTGCCCCGGACCGCTTTTTCTCACACTGCTCCGTGGAGTCCCTTCAGCTCGGCCATCTTCGAGATCTTGTCGGCGGAGCGCATCAGAGCCTCTCCGACGAGGATGGCGTCGGCGCCCCACGCGCGGACCCGGGCCGCGTCCTCGCCGGTGTGGATGCCGCTCTCGCTCACGAGGATGTGATCGCCTCCGACCTCCTCGCTGAGGCGCTCGGTGGTGCCGAGATCGACCTCGAAGGTGCGGAGGTTGCGGTTGTTGACGCCGATGAGGCGGGCGCCGCTTTCAAGGGCGCGCTCCATCTCCTCGAGGTCGTGGACTTCGACGAGCACGTCGAGCTGGCAGGCGGCCGCGGTGTCGAGGAGCTGGAGGAGGCGGTCCTGCTCCAGGGCCGCGACGATGAGGAGAATGGCGTCGGCCCCGGCGACGGCGGATTCGTAGATCTGGACTTCGTCGATGACGAAGTCCTTCCGCAGGATGGGCAGGTCGACCTGCTCGCGGATCTTCGCGAGGTAGGAGAGGTGGCCCTGGAAATACTTCTCGTCGGTCAGCACGGAAAGGGCGTCGGCCCCGGCCTCGGCGTAGGCCTTGGCGATGGCGAGCGGGTCGAAGTCGGCGGCGATGGTCCCGGCGGAGGGCGAGGCCTTCTTCACCTCGGCGATGACGGCGAGGGGAGCGGTGCCGTAGCCCTCGTCCTCGCCGTGGTCGCGGAAGCCGCCGCCGAGGGCGGTTTCGAAGGAGCGGAAGTCGTCGCGGCTCTGGGCGGCGTAGCGCAGCTTCTCCTTCACCGGCAGGAGCCGGGCGACCTCGGCCTCCTTGTCGGCGAGGATTTCGTCGAGTTTGTTCCCGAATTTCTTCATTTCAAAGGCGAACGGCACCCTTACCTCTCCGGCCACGGCCCGCCAATCTAAAATTTTGCCTTGAAATTCCGTCGAATCCCGCCATCTTTCCGTCCGCTCCGTCGCAAGACGGTCCATGCGGGTGTAGCTCAGGGGTAGAGCGCAACCTTGCCAAGGTTGATGTCGTGAGTTCGAATCTCATCACCCGCTCCAATTTTCTCTCCAATTCCGGAAGCCCACCGTGGAGACTCTGTATCGCTGGTCGAAGTTCGTCGAAGAGGACCGGCTCGAGGAGTGGGAGTCCCGCCTCCTCGTCGAGGAAATTCCCTACGTCCTCGAGAAGCTGGTGACGCGCCGCCGCTGGTCGCTCTCCGTCTACACGGCGACGCGGGAGGAGGCGGAGGACCTGCGGGCCCGCTTCGGCGGGGTCGTCGGCTCCCTCGCGCCGGAGCAATGGCAGCCCGCGTCGGGAGCGGGCGAAGGCAGCCTGCTGCGCATCCGCGACTCGCTCCTCGTCACGGGCTCGGAGAATCCGTCCACCGTCGCGCGTCTCGCCCGCGAGCACCCGGGCCGCATCGTGCTCAGCTTTCCGCCGCAGCTCGCCTTCGGCACGGGAGGACACGCCACCACGGCCGGCTGCCTGCGCTACCTCGTCGACTTCGCGAAGCGCCGCAGGGACCGTCCCTGGCGGGCGCTCGATCTCGGCTGCGGCAGCGGCATTCTCGCGGTCGCGGCGGCGAAGCTGGGCGCGGCCTCCGTCGTGGCGGTGGAGAACGACGCCATGGCCCTCGGATACGCGAGGGAGAACGCGGAGCGTCACG
>CAYSZN010000127.1:0-8206 GCA_964435425.1 uncultured Akkermansia sp.
CGAACAGGCTTCCGTCCCCGTCATCATCGACTTCTGGTCCGAGCATTGCGGTCCCTGCAAGATGCTCTCGCCCGTCCTCGACGAAGTCGCGGCGGAAGTCGGCGACAGGGCGAAGGTGGCGAAGGTGGACGTGATGGCGAACCGCGATCTGGCGGTCAAGTTCAACATCCGCGCGGTGCCCACTCTCGTCTTCATGAAGGACGGCGAGATCAAGGAGACCAAGACGGGCATCATGATGAAGGACGCCATCGTCGAGAAGCTCACCGCGCTCGCCTGAGCGCCCCATCCGTGAACGGACCCTCCCCAGCCCGCTCCGCCACCCTGTCTCCGGTCTGGGTGCTTGCCCTCGTCGGCTTCGGTGCCTGCTACCGCGTCGCCGTGCCCGTGTTCGAGCTGCCGTGGAACTCGACCCCGCTCATGGCCATGGCCTTCGGCGGCGGGATGCTGCTGGGGGCGCGGTTCTGGTGGGTGCCGGTCGTCGTCCTCGTCGCGAGCGATCTCGCCATCGGCCTCCTCTTTCCCGGCGACGGGATCGCAGGCTATACCCTGATGTCCGCGCTGTTCTACCTCGCGACGGCCTGGACGGGAGCGGTGGCGGGCCGTTCCCTGCGCCTCTGGCCCGCGATGTGGTGCGGCACCCTGCTTTCCGGGATCCTTTTCTACCTGCTGGCGAACACCTACAGTTGGGTGGTCCTGCCCGGCTATGCGAAGACCCTGGCAGGCTGGTGGCAGAGCCAGACGACGGGCCTGCCCGAGTTCTCGCCGCCCGCTTGGGTCTTCCTGCGGAATTCCCTCATGGCCGACACGCTCTGGTGCGTCCTGGCCGGGGTCGTCTACGCGCTGTTCCGTCGGCCCCGTTCCCTCGCCGTGGCCGCTGAGGCGAGGTAGGTCTGGAAATCCGAAATCCGAAGCTTGGGTTTTGGCGTAGCGGATCGCGCGAGCGTTCCGCCGATGGGACGGAAGAGTCGCCTCTTCCGCTACGGTCCGTTCGGCGGAATCCCTTTCCGCCCTTCGCCGGGCCTCGAGAAGGCGGAAAGGGATTCCGCCCCACGGGCCAAGCCATTCGGATTTCGAGCTTCGGATTTCGGATTTTCCCGGCGTCCCGCTAGAACTCGAACGCCCGTAGAAAGGCCTCGGGAACGCGGCAGGGGCGGCCGGTGGCGAGATCCACGAACGCGAAATCCAGGCTCGCTGCGCAGACCAGCGCTCCGTCCCTCTCCCGCTCGATCTCGTGGTCGATGCGGAAGCGGATGCGGCTGGCGAACTCGAGCGTGCCATGTACGAGCAGGTCGTCGTCCGTCCAGGCAGGAGCCTTGAACTCCAGGCGCGCCGCCGTCAGCACCGGGCCCGCCTGCCATTCCGCGAGGTGGGCGAAGCGCAGGCCGCGCTCGATCATGTAGTCGTTGCGGGCGCCCTCGCAGTAGCGGAGGTAGGCCGCGTTGTTGACGTGGCCGAACGAATCCGTGTCGCAACTGCGGACGCGCAAGCGCGAGGTGAGTCTGGAGGAGGCCATGCGCGGAGCTTCGGCCAGGGGCGCGGCACCGACAAATAAAACGTTCGCGCCGCTTTACGCGCGGGCCGGGCCATCTACACTTCCGCCATGTCCGACGCGTCCCATCCCTTTCTCTCGCAAGAGTTCCACATCCGCTGGTCCAGCCTCGTCCCCGAAGCCGTCGAGCCCGACATCCGCGAGGCCCTGCGCCGCGCGCAGGAGCGCATCGACGCCCTCTGCACCGAGTTCGATCCGGCGGAACTCACCTTCGACAACACGCTGCTGGCGCTCGAGCGGGCCACCGAGGAGCTTTCGATGGCCTGGGGGCGCGTCGGCCACCTCGACGCGGTGCGCAACAGCGAGGCCCTCCGCGCCGCACAGAACGCGATGCTGCCGGAGGTGACGCAGTTCTTCTCCCGCATCCCGCTGAACGCGGCGCTGTGGAAGCGGATCAAGGCCTATTCCGAATCGGAGGAGGCCGCCTCCCTCGAAGGGGTCCGGCAGCGCTTCCTCGACGAGACGGTGAAGGGCTTCGTCCGCAGCGGCGCCAACCTGCCCGAGGAGGAGAAGGCACGGCTGGAGGAGGTGCAGTCCGAGCTGGCCCGGATCACGCAGAAATTCTCCGAGAACGTGCTCGACTCCACGAACGCCTGGGAGCTCGTCCTCGAGGACCGCTCGCGCCTCGCGGGCCTGCCGGAGACCGCCCTCGGCGTGCTCCGCGCCGAAGCGGCCGCGAAGGGGCTCGGCAGCGACAAGGCCCCGGTCTACCGCATCACCCTGAAGGCTCCGGTCTATTTCCCCGTGCTCGAATACGCCGACGACGCGAGCCTGCGCGAGGAGGTCTGGCGCGGCAGCATCACCGTCGGCCACGGCGGGGACTACGACAACACGGGCCTAGTCTGGCAGATCCTCGCGCTGCGCCACGAGCGGGCGGGACTGCTCGGCAAGGAGCATTTCGCCGACCAGGTCCTCGAGGAGCGCATGGCCGGCAGCGGCGCGGCCGCGCTGAAGTTCGTGGAGGATCTCGCCGGGCGCACCCAGCCCTTCTTCGCCCGCGACATCGAGGAGCTGGCCGCCTTCCGCCGCCGCCACGAGCCGGATTGGGAAGGCCCTTTCCAGCCGTGGGACGTCGCCTACTGGTCGGAGAAGCTGCGCAGGGCGAACTACGACTTCGACGAGGAGGAGCTGCGTCCCTACTTCGCCATCGGGAACGTGATCGAGGGCATGTTCCGGCTCATGGAGAAGGTCTTCGGATTCAGGATCGCGGAGCGCAAGACCGCCTACGCAACGCCCGGGGAGGCTCCGGCGGAGGACGGAACCGAGGTCTGGCATCCCGAGGTGCGCTACTACGACCTCCACGACGAGGAGACGGGCGAGCACCTCGGCTCCTTCTACGCCGACTGGCATCCGCGCGAGGAGAAGCGGGGCGGGGCCTGGATGAACTACCTCCGCACGGGCGCCCCGGCCCAGGATGGACGCGGGCGCGAGCCCCATCTCGGGCTCATCTGCGGGAACCTCACGCCCTCCTCGAAGGACAATCCCGCCCTCCTCACCCACCGCGAGGTCGAGACCATCTTCCACGAGTTCGGACACCTTCTCCATCATCTCCTCGGCGAGGTCGAGATCAAGTCGCTCAACGGCGTGAACGTCGTGTGGGACTTCGTCGAGCTGCCGTCGCAGATCATGGAGAACTTCTGCTGGTCGCGCGTCAGCCTCGACTTCTTCGCGAAGCACTACGAGACCGGCGAGCCCATCCCCGAAGCGCTCTTCCAGAAGATGCTGGCCGCCCGCAATTTCCAATCCGCGTCCGCCCAGATGCGGCAGCTCGCCTTCGGAAAGATGGACCTCGACCTGCACATCAAGCATTTCTGCCAGCCGGACCACGGCGATCTCGACCGCCTCGTCCGCGAGATCCTCGAGGGCTATCTGATGCCGCTGGCCATCCAGCCCCCGACGATGGCGCGGCGCTTCACCCACCTCTTCGCCAGCGCGACCGGCTACGCGGCCGGCTACTACTCCTACAAGTGGGCGGAAGTCCTCGACGCCGACGCGTTCACCCGCTTCGAGCAGGCTGGAGTCATCAGCCCCGAGGTCGGCCGCGAGTTCCGCAGGAAGATCCTCAGCCGCGGCAATTCGGACGAGGCCGCCCGGCTCTTCCGCGACTTCATGGGCCGCGATCCGGATCTGAACGCCCTGCTGAAGCGCAGCGGCCTGGTGGCGGAGTGATGGGGGGGACGTTAGAATCCCCGCCTTGGATTTGAGAATCGCTTGTATCACTCTCGCGCACGAGACGACAGTGCTCGGCCGGAGCCAAGTGGACTTCGACAAAGTCCCCGGTCTGCATTGGTTTGATTAAGGACGAGGGCGCAGCTGGAACCGCAGTTCCGCCACATCCACACCGTTCCGAAGGACGAGCTATACGGTGAAGGACCGGGCACTTCCCCCTTTGCAAACGCCCGTCTTCCGCCCTACCCTAGCCGCCACCATGGCGGAAACGACCCTGACTCCCGAGGCTCTCCTCGCCCGCTTTGCCGACCGCCGCCTCCTCGTGGTCGGGGATGTGATGCTGGACTGGTTTCTCTGGGGCAGCGTCTCGCGCATCTCGCCGGAGGCGCCGGTGCCGGTGGTCGAGGTCCAGAGCGAATCCCGCTACCCCGGCGGGGCGGCGAACGTGGCCCGGAACATCACCCCGTTCGGGGCAAAGGTGGAGCTCTCCGGCCTCTACGGCCTCGACGCGAACGGCTCCATCCTCGAGGAGACCCTCGCCGAGCACGGCATCGGCATGGAGCTCTGCCTCCGGCGCGCCGACTACCAGACGATCACGAAGACCCGCGTCGTCGCCCGCCATCAGCAGGTCGTGCGCATCGACCGCGAAAAAAGGCATCCCCTCGCCCCGGAGCTCGCCGGGGAGCTCGTCGCCCGCATCCGCGGAGTCCTGCCCCGCATCGATGGCATCATCGTCGAAGACTACGGCAAAGGGCTCATCAGCCAGGAGCTGGTCTCCGGCCTCCTCGCGGCAGCGGCGGACCACGGCGTCCCCGTCACCGTCGATCCCAAGCCCGGCAATGCGGTGGAATGGCGCGGCGTCGCCACGGTGAAGCCGAACCGCTCCGAGGCCTTCGCCTGCGCTGGACTCGAGGACGCGAACCGCGACGCCGGTCTCCACCCTCTCGAGGATGGGCCGCTGCTCGAGGCGGGGCGCCGCCTCCTCGACCGGTGGCAGTGCGGACAGATTCTCCTGACCCTCGGCGAGCAGGGCATGCTCGTCTTTTCAACGGGGACGGACGCCCCTGTCCACATCCCGGCGAAGGCCCGCGAGGTCTTCGACGTCTCCGGCGCCGGCGACACCGCCATCGCGGTCTACACGCTGGGGCTGTGCGCCGGACTGCCTCCGGTGGTCGCGGCGCGCCTCTCGAACCTCGCCAGCAGCGTCGTCGTCGGCAAGCTGGGCACCACTCCGATCGAACGCGAGGAGCTGCTGGAGGCGATCGCCCGAGATTTCCCCAAGGGAGTGCCGGTCTGAGCCGTTCTTCCTTCCGCAGCCCTCCATGACCGACGTCGACCAACTCATCCGCGAAACTCTCGAAGACCACCAGGCCACGGTGGCCCGATTCCAGGACCAATGCTCGGGCATCGTCGCCGAGATGGCGGCCCGCACCGTGGCCTGCCTCCGCGACGGGGGGAAGATCTGCTTCTTCGGCAACGGAGGGAGCGCCGCCGACTCGCAGCACTTCGCAACGGAGTTCACGGTGCGCTTCACCCGGAACCGCCGGGGCCTGCCCTCGCTGGCCTTCACCACCGACACCTCGGCCCTCACCGCCTGCGCCAACGACTTCGGCTTCGAGGCGGTCTTCGCCCGCCAGGTCGAGGCGCTCTGCCGCCCCGGAGACATCGTCGTCGGCCTCTCGACCTCGGGGAACAGCGCCAACGTCGTGCGGGGGCTCGAATTCGCCCGAGGCGAGGGGATCGCCACCTTCGCCTTTACCGGCGAGGACGGGGGCCGATGCGCCGAGTTCGCCGACCTTCTCCTCGCCGTTCCCTCTCCGGTGACGGCGCGGGTGCAGGAATGCCATCTCATCGCAGGGCACCTCCTCTGCGATCTCGCCGAGCTGGCCTTCGCCGATGCCGGTTCGGCTATTTCCGGGAGCTGAGCGCCTTTTCGACGGGAGCGAGGATGCGCTCGAGCTCCGCGAGCGAGGCCTCGGTCGCCCGGATCGTCTGGAGCTGGGGCTCGTAGCGCTCGCGGTGCTCGCGGCAGACTTTCCGGAGCGGCTCGAAGAGGGCGAGGAAATCCTGGTAGAAGGCCGAGGTGCCCTCGGTGAAGGCCCCGCGCTGCCGCTTCGCGAGGAGCTCGCGGTGCCGGTCGAGGATGGAGGTGTAGAAGGCCCTGGCACGCTTCACCGACTGAGCGCCGACGACGGCGGCGAGGACGAGGAAGAGCGAGGCGATGCCGATGGCTCCGGCACCCCAGTTCTTCTGGTCCAGCATCATCAGGATGACGCCGCCAAGGGCGGTGAGGATGGCGGTGAAGATGCAGCCCCAGATGAGGCGGCTGCGCCGTGCGAAGAGCCCACCGAGCTGGTCGCGCAGGTTCAGCTCGCGCAGGGCGTCGGCGGTGGCCTCCTCGACCTTGGTTTCGATGCGGCGATGCGCCGCGCTCCAGTCCGGGGTGCCGTCCTCGCCCACGCTGAGCTCGAGGTTGAAGTGCTCCTGCATCTCCTCGGAAACGCGCTCCCAGAGGTGGGCGACGTCCTCCTTCACCGCCGTGGCTCCGGCACCGATGCTGCGCCGCACGGCCTTCATCGTCGTCGCGAAGATGAGCCCCTTGATCTCCTCGGCGCTGCGGCGGCGCGGCATCAGCGCGGAGATGACGCGGAACTCGGAGTCGAGGAGCGGCTCGGCCTGGAGCCCAGCGGCCATGAAGCTCTGGTCGAAGGCCTCGAAGAGCGGCTCGCACTTCTTCAGGGTGCGTTCCTGCTGGGTCCTGCAGGCCGGTTCCAGCTCGCTGAGCAGCTCGTCGTCGGCGCGGATGATCTCGGAGGCGGCCCCGAGCGTCTCCTTGATCTCGCCGAGCACGAAGCAGGAGGCACGCCACGCGTGGATGAGCTTGACGAGACGGGGCTCGGACGACTCGACCACGCCGGCGATGTAGCGCTCCAGACCCTCGATCTGGCTTTTGCGGGAGAGGTCGTCGTTGGCGAGGCCCGAGGTCTTCGCGAGGAAGGCCGTCTTCGCCGAGACCGCGAAGGTGGGGAAATGCTGGCCGAAACGGTGGTGCGCGGTCTTCTGGAGGTGCTCGAGGATGGCGGAGACCTCCTCCTCGGTGCGCAGGTCGCACTGCTGGAGGATGAAGACGATCTTCTTCTTCCACTGGTGGTGGATGCGGTCGAGGAACTCCCAGGTCGAGGCGCCCCAGGGGTTCGTCACCGAGAAGACGAAGAGGACGAGGTCCGCCATGGGCAGGAACTGCTCCGTGATCTGCTGGTGGGTGGTCTCGATCGAGTTCGTTCCCGGGGTGTCGACGAGATTGAAGTCCTTGAGGAAGGCATTGGGCCGGAAGACCTCGACGATGTCCTCGGAGAAGTCGAACTCGTGCGGCTCCGCCCCATGCTTGAAGAAGGCGATGCGGTCCGTCGTCGGGATGACGTCGGCGTTGCAGAAGTCCTCGCCGAAGAGGGCGTTGAGCAAGGTCGACTTGCCCGCGTTGACCTCGCCGGCGACGACGAAGAGGAAGGGATCCTCGAGATTGGCGAGGAGGTTCTTCAGCAGGGCGAGGCGGGCCGGGTTGATGCCGCTCTCGCGGCCCAGATTGCCGAGCGACTGGATGGCCTGGCTCAGCTTCTCCCGGGTCTGGAAGTAGTTCTTCCCGAGCAAGTCTGTCGGTTTGTCGGCCAAGGGGATTCGGGGAGGGAGGTGGGAAAGTTCGTCAGCAAAACGCGTGCTCAAGCCGACCCTCGTTCAAAGCGGAGGGACAGGCAAATTGAAGCGAAATATTTCACTTTGCCAAATTAATTTCCACTGGAGACGAAAGAAGGATTTCCGGGACTCATCTCGGCCGGGGCATCTGGAAGCGGTCGCGGGTGCGGCAGTAGCCGGCGGGCACCTCCATGCGCCCGATGGGAAGGAAGGCTTCGGGATTCACCAGCAGGGTCTGCGGGTCGAGGATCCCGTCCCGGACGAAGAGATGGCGGATCAACCCCACGACCAAGCGGTTTCCTCCCATTTCAAGGGTCGCCCATTCGGTGCATTCGAGCGCGACGGGTGCCTCGGCGATGCGGGGCGGGGCGACGGTCCGGCTGGGAGCGGTCCCCAGCCCGGCCAGCTCGATCTCGCTGACCTCGGGCGGCACCTCGGACGCGGTGAGGTTCATCGCCTCGGCGCAGGCCTCGTCGACAAGGTTCACGACGAACTCGCGGGTGCGGCGGATGTTGCGGGCCGTGTCCTTCGGGATGCCCGGGCCTCGGTCTCCGGGCGCGAACCCGAGCATGGGCGGATCGGTGCCGAGGAGGTTGAAGAAGCTGAAGGGGGCCGCGTTGACCCTGCCGGCCTCGTCCTGCGTCGTGACCCAGGCGATGGGACGCGGGGTCACGACACCGGCCAGCAGCTTGTAGGCGCGGGCCAGATGCTCGCCGCCGGTCAGATCGAACTCCATGGCGGAAAGGGATGGGGCCGACGCACCGCTCACTTCACGACGCCCTTGGCGAGGACGGGCGG
>CAYSZN010000128.1:0-8154 GCA_964435425.1 uncultured Akkermansia sp.
GCCCTCCGCCGCTTTGGGGAAGGACGACCGTTTTTCCCTTGCCGCTGCGAGCTCGTCCCCTACCACCGAGTTTGTTGCGCATTTGCCGCTGCCGGTGCGGACAGGCGCTCCCAAAGCGGCGGAGGGCCGCCGCACTCCAAAACCTGGCGGACTGTCGGGCTTCCCGTGGGCTTGCCGGATTTCACTCCCGCTACGTAGAGGTCGGCGGCAACTCGTGGATTCCGCCCCTCTCAACTATCAACCATCAACTCTCAACTAAACTACAGTCCCAACCGCTCCTCCAGTCCCGCCTGCCATTTTCCTGCGGCCTCTCTGGGCATGGTGCCGCTTCCTTCGACGTGCTTGTCGTAGAAGGCGACGAGCCGCTCGCGGATCTCGCGGCGCGTCGCCAACGGGAGCAGCTCGGCCTGGGCGAAATGCTTCGGCTTCGGGCTCGCGTTCTGCGCGACGCAGCGGTAGAGGAAGAGCCGGTCGTAGGTGCTGCGCAGGGAGAGCCGCCCGAGCTCGCGGAAGGACTCGCGCAGAATCTCCGGCGTCTCGTCGAACTGGCAGAGCAGATGCGCCAGCTCCACCCCGAAGACCCAGTCGGGGCTGCGGTAGCGGTGGGTCGGATCGTAGATGCCCGCCGTCTCCCACGCGACGATCCCGAGGGTCTGCCGCACGAGGCTGAGGAGGTAGGCGTCCATCGCCTTTTTCCCGAGGTGCTTGCCGCCCTTCCAGAGCAGCTCCGATCCGGCGATCCAGCCGGCGGCGAGGAGCGGATTGGAGGTCATCAGCAGCTTGCCGCCATGCCAGAGGTAGCGCACCGGCGCGAGGTAGGGCTGCAGCTCCTCGTATTTGCGGTAGACCTTGCTCGCGGTGCGGATGTTCTCCGAGACCTTGCGCAGGTTCATCTCCTTCACTTCGAGAATGGGCAGCTCCTCGAGCAGGAGGATGATCTGGAGCGAGGCCCGGTTCACCGCCTTGAAGAGGCTTTCCAGATTCAGCTCGAGCAGGGGCAGCTCGGATTCGGGCTTGTAGACGCGGGCGATCGTCTCGGTGAAGGCAGCGAGGTCGAGCAGCAACTGCCGCGCCTCGAAGCTCCCGCTGGCCCAGTAGATGCCGCTGGAGAAGCGCTGCAGGACGCGGTCGGACTCCTGGTCGATCAGCTCGACGACGCGGGCGTCCATGTTCAGGTGGGCCTCGTCCTTCCAGTCGACGGTGCGGAGCGTCTTGAAGTCGGGAAACTCCATCCACTCGCCGTAGGCCATGAGGATGCGCTCGAGATCCTGCCGCTTCGCCTCGAGCCGGCCCGCCTCGGTGCGGATGGCCCGCCGCGCGAGCTCGATGATCTCCTCGCCGTCGCTGGCTGGGTTCTGGGGCGGCACCATCGGCAGTCTCCAGAGGACGATCACGAGCAGGCCCACCAGCGAAGCGGCGAAGACCAGCCACTTCGCCCAGACCGGCTCGATCCCCGCGAAGATGGCGACCACGGAGAGAGTCGCAAAGAGCAGGCCCGCCAGGAAGCGGGCGCCTCGGGTCAGGCGCGAACGGACTTGCAGGGGCGGGGTTTCCTTCGCCACCGGCTCGTCCGGATTCAGAATGTCGTTCGGAACCATTCTCGTATGCAAATTCACAGTTTGGGAACTCGTTCATTCGCCCTCTTGAGCAAGGCAACTCCGTATGCAATCGCCAAGATCGAAAAGCAAGAACCCAAATAGATCCAAGCCGAAGAACCGAACAGAGGTGGAAAGAAGATAAAACTGGGATGCTCCTCCAGTTTCTCCACGACAGTCCTCCAATCGGAACGCGAAGCATACCACACTAGGCAGACAAGAACCCCGGAGGCGGCGGACCATCCGCCGAAAATGGCCATGGCGGCAACGAGAACAAAGTCCCTTCCTCTTCGCTTCGCTTGATTCCGCCCCGCAGGCATACTGGCTGGTCCCTCCTGAATTCGAGTTCAACTATCCCCCGCCTTGACCGCGTCGTAAAGCCGCGCCAGTTCGAGAAGCAGCGTCTCCAGCTTCGCGTAGTAGTCCTCCTCGTCGAGCGACGCTTTCGCCCGGCGCAGTTCCACGACCTGGCGTTCCAACCCGTCTCGTTTCTCGCGCTGCTCGGAGGTGAGCCGGCGCTCGAAGGCGTTCTTCACCAGCGCCCTCTGCGCGGCGAGATCTCCGTCGGGCTTGGCTTCGGGAGAGGGAGCCTGCGTCGGCGTCGTGCCCTCGAACCATTCCGACCGCGAGCCGAGGCCATCGCCGTTGTCGTCGAGCAGGGCGTGCTCGGTGGCGAGGCGACCGGCTCCCTTGTAGAATTCGGCGACGCGACCGGCGGCGAAGAGGAAGGCCTCGAGGAGGGAGACCTGCTCGTCGTTGTCGAGGTCGGCCTCTTTGCCGCCTCCGACGGCCTCGGCGAAGAACTTGCCGAAGCGCGCGTAGCTCTGCTCCCCCTCGTTCTTCGTCGCGGTGACGACGATGCGGCCGGGACGGCTCAGGGCCCGGACGAAGGAGCCGCTCGCCGAGGCGGTGTTGACGACGGCGAGCCGACCGGGGTAGGCCTCGAGCCACGAGGCGAGCTCCCGGTCGGTCATGTCGGGGCCGCGCAGATTGAACTTCGCCTCGCGCTGGTCGAAGGTGCCGTGTCCGGCGAGGATGAGCCAGAGCTCGAGCGAGGTCTCGGCGGCGAGCTTCGCCTTGAGCCGCTCCGCATCGCCCGGTCCGTCCTCGGGCAGCGGATCGAGGCCGATGACTTCGATCGCCGCTCCCCCGCGCTTCGCCGCCTCGGTCCAGAGGACGGCGGTTTCGGCGAACTCCTCCGCATAGGCCTCCGTGCCGCCACTGCCGACGACGAGGAGGATCTTCAGCTCCGGCTCGGCGCGCAGGGCGGAGGCAAGGAGGAGCGGGATCAGGCAGAGGATTCGGATCATGTTAGGATCGAAGCAATAGGAATGTAGCATGGGCATCCTGCCCATGCCTCGTGTGGTGACGTGGTGGAGCGGATAGAGCTCTCCCCGCCCCCGGACGTCGAAGGCAGAGGCATGGGCTGGAAGCCCATGCTACGGTCGGCGCACCCAGATGGGCAGGAGAACTCATCTTCATATCGCCCCCTTTCTCCTCCGCAATCCCCATTCCCCGAGAAAGCACGCCAAGGCCAGCAGGAAAAGCCAGGGCGTGTGCCAGAGGGGGCTCAGCCTCACCTCGACGACGGGCAGGTCGAGCGCCTCGATCCATCCCGGCAGACGCCCGAGCTCGCCGGCGGTCAGCAGGCGTCCGCCCGTTGCCGCGGCGAGGCGCGAGAGCATCGCCTGGTCGGGTCCGAGGCGGGCGAACTCGGCGGCCTCGGGGTTGAGGGCGCGGGCGACGGCTCCGGTGCCGACCTCCCTGCCCTCGCCATCGACGACCTTCGCCTCGATGCGGTAGCCCTCGCTCTCCTCGGAAAGGTGCTCGGCGGTGAAGAGGCCGGGCTCGTCGAGGGACGGCTCGGCGGCGAGCTGGCGGACGGAGCCATCGAGATCCTTCACCTCGAGAAGGACGGTGGCGTCGTCCTGCGGATCGAACTGGAGATCCCGCACCCGGACCGACACTCTCGTGACCGGGATGGCCCCGTCGCTCGCCTCCTCCTTCTCCACCTCGACGCGGGCGGGCACGTCGGTGACGGCCCAGCGCAGGAACTGACGCCACATCTTGCCGAGCTCGGCCTGCTGCTCGGCATCCTTCATGCCCCAGCGCCAGAAATCGGCGACGGCGACGGCGGCGGACCGGCCCGCGCCATACCGCTGCGTCACGACGGCGGGCAAAACGCGGCCCTCGCTGTCGGTCACAGTCGAGAGGATGCTCGCGCCGGGCTTGATCGCGGGGAGGCGGTTCACGGCGAAGAAGGGCGGCATGTAGGCGAGGCGGATCTCCTCTTCCTCCTGGCCGGTCCGGAGCCTCATCCAGTCCTCCAGCCAGCCTTCCCGGGTCAGGTTGTAGGCCGCCTCGAGGGCCGGGCCTCCGGCCTCGGTGTGGTCGAGATAGACGGGGAGGAGACGGCCCACGGACGTGTTGTTCCAGCCTCCCTGCTGGAAGCTCTCCTGCCCGCCCAGCATCACCACCGTGCCGCCACGCACGGACACGAAGCGGTCGATCAGCTCCTGCTGCTGCTGGGTGAAGAACTCGGCCTCGAGATCGTCGATGACGATGGCGCGGTAGCTGGCGAAGAGTTCCTCCGCCGCCTTCGGAAAGCCGTCGCGCAGCTCCTCCGCCGTGGCGGTGTTGAGGCGGACGAGGACCGGCTCGTCGTAGCGCTGCGTCTCCTCGGGAATGTCCCGGTTGAATCCCCGGAAGAGGGGGTTGCTGCTCTCGCCGGAATGGCCGCGCCACTCGAATTTCGGCTCGCGCTTCGCGATGCGGAGGAGCCCGACGAGATCGAGCTCGGCATCGCCGGCGATGGCGCGGCGGAGGAACTTGTATTCCCAGTTCGGCCGTCCCGCGATGTAGAGGACGCGGTAGGGGCCGGAGCCGCGGTCCACCGGAACGCGGAGGCGGTCGTTCCTCTCCGTCAACTGCGCCAGAGGCGAGGCGGCGACCTGGCGGATCCCGACGGCGAGAAAGGAGATGCCCGAGGGAACGCCGCCGAGGCGCAGCCGCACCGTGATCGAGCGTCGCCCCGTCCCCGGAGGGAAGACGAAATCCCGTTTCCCGATCTCCTCGTTCTTTTCGTTCAGGACGTAGATCTCGACCGGATCGGGAAACTCGCCCATGGCGGCGGCCTCGACATTCAGCGTCACCTGGGCGTCCTCGAACTGCGTGGTCGAGGCATCGACGCGGACGATGGCGAGATCCCGTACGGCCGGGTCGGCCTCGCCCATGACGACGGGAAAGACGGGGACGCGGTCCTTCTTCGGCAGGGCCTCCTGCGAGGCGACGAAGGCCTCAAGCGCGGCGGAATCGGTCGCGTTGCCGTCGCTGAGCAGGACGATGGCCGCGAGAGGACGGCCGCGGAAGCGCATCGCGAGATTCTCGAGAGCCGCGCCGAGCGTGGAGCTGCTGCGGGCGAAGTCGAGGCCGGAGAAGTCGGGCACCTGGCGCAGGCCGCGGTCGAAGAGAAAGGGCTGGACGCGGAAGGTGCCCGCGATCGCCGCGATCCACGGGGGCGGCTGGTCGGGCGCGGGACCGACGAGAGCGGAGCGCAGGGCCGTGGCCGGAGGCTCCATCCCCTCGCCGAGCGGCACCGCGAGTCCGGCGGAGTTGTCGGCGAGGATGGCGACGTCGTTCGAATGCCGCTTCGGCACCTCGTCGCGATGGACCGGCTCCATCAGGGCGAGGGCGAGCAGGGCAAGCCCGAGACCCTTCAGCGCCATCGCTGCGGCCTTCGCTCCCCCACGCAAGGGCGAGCGCCGGTAGGACAGGAGGAGCACGGCCAGCGCCCCGACGCCGAACAGCGCAACCACCCAGCCCCACGATTCGTTGGCAAAGGCGATGGAGGAGAGGCGGGTCATGCGAGAGGAAGGCAGCATGGGCTTCCAGCCCATAATTCCGGAATCATCGAAGGCAGGGTTCGGTTGGTTCGTTCCGGTTAGTCATTCTGATAGAGATAAATTCTGGAGCGATCCTCATCAACGAGCATCCGGAACGCAAACGCATCGGTGTGGCCACGATAATAACCTCTGGTGACGCCTTGCGGCGTCCACCATGGCATGGGGATAAATTCAGACCGGGGAACCGGCATATCCGCCTCTGACAACGAAGCTTTCGGATACGAAAGAGCCCTGCCCATCATCGTGTTATTTGCCGCAATCAACGCATCCACAGCCGTCGTCAATTCGACCGGGGCGACATCGAACCGAATGTAGCGTTCCTGATCCTGAAGGCCACCGGCATAGTTTAGAAAATAGATGTTGGAAGCACTGGAAGGAAGAGGGATATCCAACGCCTCAACGGCCGTAGCACGCGAGATGGGAGTGTCTGACCGAGAGATGTCCTGACCGTCGCAGCAACACAACAGGGATGTTCCCAATAAAAGGAATAGCGCGGACGAACGCTTCAGATTCCCGAACAGGACGCTTCTCCCGCCCCTCCGGGGCGGTCCGGTCTCTCGTCGTCGGGTCCGGTGGTTGCGCTCGTTCCTCGCTCCACCACCGGCTAATGTCTTCCGCCCCTCTGGGGCGTTCCGCGATCGATCCACGCAGCACCCAAATGGACTCCTCTCGACGGGAAACCCAAGGAGGGGCGACATTCCTGTCGCCCGGCAAGCCCGGCCCGACCAGACGGGCGACAGGAATGTCGCCCCTCCTTGGGGTCCAAAACCATGTCCGCAGGATCGACTTGGGGATTCCATCAATACCGTATCGCTCATTTCAATCCTGACAGACCACCAAAAATCACCAATCAATCCCCCACCCCCAGCTCCTCGTAATAACGCCGCACGAGATCGCGGAACTCGCTCGGGACGGGGTCGCGGTCGATGGGGGCGACGGGGTTTTCGCGATTCAGCTTGGCCAGCTCCTCGCCGATGCGCTGCCGCAGCTCGACGAGAGGCTCGGTGATCTTCTGGTTGATCGTCGCCGCGCCGGGAGGCAGATCGTCGCGGCGGTAGTCGATGCGCATCGCCCGGGCCTCGTCGCGGACGCGGGCCACGGCGTTGCGGAGCTCCTCCTGCGGCAGCATCTCCCCGATGTTGCCGAGGCGGTCGCTCCATTGTCCGAAGTCCTCGCCGGTGATGGGGCCGGAGCGGCGCTCCTCGGAAGCCTCGTCGAAGAAGAGCGGCCCTCCCGCGGACAGGCCGCCCGTGGGCAGGCCCTCGTTGCGGTCGTCGCCTCCGGTATTGAGGGCACCGCCTCCGCCTTGGCTGGCTCTGCCGCTCGCCTGCGACCGGCCTTGGCTTTGTCCCGGATTCTGGCCTTGGCCGTTTTCCGCGAGACCTTCGGCGGGTTCTTCGCCTTCGCCCTGTCCCTCTCCGTTGCCCTTGCTTTTGCCCTTTGCCTGACCTCCAGATTCGGCCGATCCCGGTTCCGGCGCCTGTCCACTTTCCGCGAGCCCACCCGGCTGGGAAGCGCCTGCTTCGGGAGATTCTCCCTTGCCCTTTCCTTTGCTCTTTCCCTCACCGGGAGCCTCGCCTTCGCCCTCTCCTTCGCCGGGTTGCCCAGGCGCTTCGCCCTTGCCCTTTTCCTTCCCGTTCCCGGCGAGGCCTTCCGTTTCTCCCTCGCCGGGCGACTTGCCCTCTTCCGACCCTGTCGGGTCTCCGGCACGACCCTCTTTGCCGCCCTCCTCTCCGGCGAGCTGTTCGGCCTCGGCCTTCGCCTCCGCGATCAGCTTGTCGAGCTCGGACCTCGCGAGGCGGAGGGAATCGGCCTCGTTCCCGAGAATCCTCTCGGCGGCCTGCTCGACCCGGTTCCTCAGCTCCTCGATCCCGCGGGAGGCCGCCTCTCCGGCAGCGCGGGCCTGGTCGGCGCGGTTGTAGAAGGCAAGGTCGCGGGCCTCACCCAGCGATGCCTCGACCTGGTTCGCCGTCGCGTTCCGCACCGCCTCGTAGAGCGCGTCGGAAAGCAGCGGCTCGGTCGGCTCGGCCTGCTCGCTGAGGCTGCGCATGGCCTCGAGCGTCTCGGAGAGCTTCTGCTCCTGATCGGCGATGCTCTCGGCCAGCTCTCCGCGCCGCTGCTGCTGGTCGGCGGAGAAAGGATCCTCGCCGGGAGACGTCTCGGCGAGGTCGTCGAGCTGCTCGCCGATGGCCTCCTGCCGCTCCGTCAGTTCGCGGGCCGAGTCGCGGAGCGACTTCATCTCGTTGGCGAACTGGCGCGAGGTCCGCTCGCGGAATTCCTCCTTCATCTGCTCGAGCTGCTCGCCTGCCCGCGTCGCGGCGTTGGCGGCTTCGGAAAACTGGCCCAACTCGAGCTGCTCGGCGGTGTCCTGCACGCTCTCGCGGGCCTCGTCGAGCCGCTCGCGCTCCTCGGCCATGTTGGCGCGGTTCTGCTCGGAATCCATGCGCTCGGCGAGGTCGTCCATCTCGCGGAGCAGCTCGCGCTGCTCCTCCTGCAATCGCTTCAGCTGACGCTCGATCTCGGCCCTCTCCCGCTCGCCGGCGTTCTGGAGCTGGTTCTCCAGCTCCTTGATCTTCTCGGCGATGGCCTCCTGACGGCGGGCGAGATCCTTCAGCCGGTTGAGCACGGCGAGGTTCTCCTGCTGCTCGGCGGTCTGG
>CAYSZN010000129.1:0-8128 GCA_964435425.1 uncultured Akkermansia sp.
CGGAGGGCGGAAGATTCGCATCTTCCGCTACGGTCCGTCGGCGTAGCGGAACGTGCCAACGTTCCGACGAATCGGAGGCCCGGCTTGACGTCGCATGGCTCGGGGTGGTCCTCATGCCTTCGGGCGGCAGGATTCGCCGCAATACAGTCCAACGCTCTCCCGGCAGGCGGGACAGACGAAGATCTGGGCGTTGCAGTCCGGCAGGCGGCAGTTGCCGTAGCGGGGCTCCTCGGCTCCGCAGTGGCGGCAATGCGAGATCACGCGGCGGGTCTCGGTATGGTTCACCTCGACGGCGATGCGCTCGTCGAAGACATAGCAGAGCCCCTCGAAGCCGCGGCCGCGGGCCTCCGGATCCTTCCCGTAGCTGACGATGCCGCCCTCGAGCTGGTAGACGCGGTCGAATCCCTGGTCCTTCAGGTAGCCCGAGAGCTTCTCGCAGCGGATCCCGCCGGTGCAGTAGGTGAGAATTCTCTTTCCCCGGAGCCCGTCTCCGTGCTCGCGGAGCCAGGCGGGAAAGTCGCGGAAATTCCCCACGGGAGGACAGACCGCGCCCTTGAAGCGGCCCAGGGCCGATTCGTAGTCGTTGCGTCCGTCGAGGAGGACGGCGTCGGGCTCCTGCATGGCGGCGAGGAATTCGCCGGGGGAAAGGCGCTCGCCGGTGAGCTCGTTCGGGTCGATGTCGTCCTCGGGAGACAGGCCGAGGGTGACGATTTCGGAGCGGAGCTTGACGGAGAGCTTGGGAAAGACATGGCCGTCGCTGGGATCGACCTTGAAGACGATGCCGGCGGTGAGGGGATCGTCCCGCAGCGCCTCCATGTAGGCCTCCGTCGCCGCCGTCTCTCCGGAGACGGTGCCGTTCAGCCCCTCCGCGCCGACGAGGATGCGCCCGCGCAGACCGAGGTCGGTGCAGAGGCGGCGATGCCGCTCCACATAGCCCGCCGCGTCGGGAATGGCGGCGTAGAGGTAGTAGAGCAGCACTTGGTAGGGAGGCAAGGGAACGGGGTTCACGGCGGCAATGTAGAGGAATCGGGGAAAATCCGAAATCCAAAATCCGAACACTGGACCCGGCATCGGATTTCTGCTTTCATCGCGTTTGCCACCTTCCCATGCAACCCTGCCTCTTCTCCATCAGCTACGGCGGCTTCTGGGGCCAGTCCGCCCTTGGCCTCGTCGACTTCATCGCCCGCGCGGGCCGGCTCGGCTACCCTTCCGTCATGATCGCGGGCAAGCGTCCGCATCTCTCGCCGCTGGACGCCACTCCGGAGTTCGTGCGGTCCATCCAAGAGGCACTGTCCGCCGCGAAGGTGCGCTGCGAGGTGCTCGGCGCCTACACGAACCTCGCGCCGCCCGTCGGCGTCGGTGGCGAGGTGCCCTTCGTCGAATTCCAGATCGCCTATGTCGAATCGCTCGCCCGCCTCGCGGCCCAGCTCGGGGCGAAGGCGGTGCGCGTCTTCACCGCGTACGAAGCCGAAGGCCAGGACCCGCAGGCGCAATGGCAGCGCTGCGCCGTCGCCATCCGCGAGATGTGCGACCGCGCCGCCGCGCATGGGGTGGTCGTCGCCATCCAGAACCATCACGACCTCGCCCTCCATACCGAGGCCTTGCTGGAGCTGCTCGCCGACATCGACCGTCCGAACTGCAAGCTCGGCTTCGACGCCTGGTCGCCCGCGCTGCGCGGCGAGGCGCTCTACGAAGCTGCGAAACTGGCCGCCCCGCACACAGTCATCACGACCAACGCCGACTACGTCACAGTGCCGCGCCACCGCTACCGGCCCGAACTCGTAAACTACGAGCGCCAGCCCGTTGACTGGGTGCGCGCGGTGCCCTTCGGCACGGGCATCATCGACTACGCCGCCTTTTTCGAGGGGCTGCGCGACGGAGGGTTCGACGGCGTCGCCACCTTCGAGATGTGCTCGCCCCTGCGCGGCGGGGGCTCGCTGGAGAACCTCGATGCCTGTGCGTCCGGCTACTTGAAGTGGATGGAGGAGCGGGAGCTGATTCGCCGGGTGTCTCGCATTTGAGAATTTTTCAATTTTGGGAATCAATTTCTGGACAGGGCGCTGATTTCTGCTCTCATCGCTCTGGTGAGCACCTTGGGATTGAGCGTTCGGGAGCGTCTCTGCAGCCGCATTCTCTTCTACGGAATCGTGGTTTCCGGCCTATGGGTGATGAACCGCTTCATGCCGGATCCAGGGGCTGTCGAGGCGGCGAAGTGGGAGGCGCTCGGCGTGGCCCGCGCCTACATCGCGGTGCCGGTGGAGGAGGTGGAGCGGATGCTGGTCCGCGAGAGCCGTTGAGGCCGTGTCCAGAAGCGGTTCCGCGAAGAATCGTCCAGGGGATGCAATATTGGCATTGCTGTCAAATGGCTTTTTTGCCATAAACTCCGAATGCGTCCGATCCACCTGCTTTCCTGGTGCCTGCTTGCCCTCGTTCCTTCGCTACCCCTTCGCGCCCAGGTGGTGATCAACGAGATCATGGCGGCCGGTTCGGACCGGCTGCTCCAGTGGTCCCCGGAGGGCGTGCCAAGGCTGGGATTCGGAACGCCGTGGCATTCGCCGGGCTTCGATGACGCCGTCTGGCTCTCGGGGAACGGGCCTTTTGGGTTCGGCAGCTTCGCCAATGTGTCTCCCGCCCCGGCCATCGGGACGAACATGGCTTCGCAGATGGTGAACCTGACGCCGACGATGTATCTGCGGAAGACCTTCACCCCCTCCACCGGCCAGGCGCTGAGCTCGCAGCCGCTGACGCTGGAGGTGAGGTTCAACGACGGCTTCGTGTGCTATCTGAACGGCGTGGAGGTAGCGCGGCGCAACGCGGGGCCGGTGGGCGACTTCAAGTACCGGGACTCCTTTGCCGCGATGGGCACGCCGGCCCACACGCAGGCCACCACCACGCCCCATCTCCGCACCGAGACGATCTCCCTGGGCCCGGCGAACACCCGGCTCGTCGCGGGCACGAACGTCATCGCCATCCATGCGCTGAACTACTGGGAGAACACCAACCTGCACAACACGTCCACGAATGTCCTCACCGGCGTCAACAACACGAACAACTTCTACTTCGCCGGCGATCTCAAGCTGGGGGGGGCGGCGCTGGTGGCGAACAACGGGCCATGGCGGTATCTGCCGGGGCTGGTGGAGCCCAGCGGAGGGGTCTACGATCCATCGACCCTCTTCGGGGCCAGGCAGAACGTGCCCTGGGGCCGGCCGGCCTACGACGACAGCGGCTGGAGCCTCGGCGCCGCGCCCTTTGGCGCGGGGACGCCGCCGGGGGGCGTGACGCTGGGCACGAACCTCACCGCGCAGATCCCCGGGCAGGCCACCTCGCTCTATTGCCGCACCGTCTTCAGCGCCACGGCGGCGCAGGTGGCGGATGCGCAGCCCATGCAGCTGCTCATGGACTACGACGACGGCTTCGTGGCCTACCTCAATGGGGTGGAGATCGCCCGCGACCGCCTCGACCTGGCGCATTCCTTCGTGCCGCACGACGCGGTGGCCGCCAGCGCCCGGACGCCGGGCGGCTATGCCACCCACACGCTGGACCTGCCCGCGAGGCTCATCTCCGAGGGCCTCAACGTGCTGGCGGTGCAGGTTCACAACGTGAGCCTGAACGACTCCGACCTCTTCATGCGGGCGCAGCTCCGCACGAATCCCTCCGGCACGAACGCGCTGCTCGTGCCGGCCACCACCACCTGGCGCTACTTCGTGGGCGTGTCGGAGCCTCCCATTCCGGAGGACGAGGAGGTGGACCTCGAGGTGGAGGGGCCCGAGTCCTCGCCGGATTGGATCGAGCTTCGCAATCTGGGCGCGGAGCCGGTGTCGCTGTCCGGCTGGCGGCTCAGCGACAATCCCTCCTCGCCCGGCAAGTGGGTCTTTCCGGCCGGGGCCAGCATTCCGGCGGGCGGATACCTCGTGGTGCTGTGCGACGATCTGAACATCGCCGATCCGGGACCCGGCGGTCATTACCATGCCAACTTCAAGCTCAGCGCCGAGGGCGAAAGCGCGGTCCTCAGCGACGCCGGCGGCACCGTGGTGGACAGCGTCGCGTTCGGGCTCCAGAGCGCCTTCGAGAGCTATGGGCGCGATGGCTCGGGGCAGTGGGGCTACCTCGCCCAGCCGAGCCCGGGCACCCCGAACAGCGGCGGGACCGCCAGCGGCAGGGTGGAGAAAGTGCAGTTCAGCGTGGCGCCAGGCTTCCATGCCTCCGCGCAGACGGTGACCCTCTCCACCACCACTCCCGGAGCCGCGATCCGCTACACGCTGGACGGTTCGGAACCCACGGAGACCACCGGCACGGCGGGCGCCAGCGTGTCCATCGCCAGCTCGCGCGCCCTGCGCGCCCGTGCCTTCAAGGCCGGGATGCTGCCCTCCGACACCACCACCGGCACCTTCCTGATCGGCGAGCCGGTCTCGCGCCAGAGCGTGCCTGCGGTGTGCTTCGTCGCGGACCAGCAGCGCAGCCTCTACCGGCCCTACGGCGTCATGGCCATCGGCGGAGGCTCGTGGACCAACTTCGTCGCGCCCGCTCCCACCAACCACAACGGTGTCTGGACGCAGACCGGCCCGACCCCCGGCAGCGCCGTGGACCCCATGGCCTACAACAATCCCATCCATCGCGGAAAGTTCACCGAGCGTCTCGCGAATCTGGAGGTGCTGCATGCCGACGGCTCTCCGGGACCGAACGTCGGCTTCGGCCTCCGCGTCGCCGGCAGCCCCCACGCCCGTCCGCGCTACCGCCTGACGAACCAGAACCGCGTCCCCGGAGCGAATCCCGCGCCCAACGACGGCGCGTGGAGCCAGACGAACTTCGTCGAGAAGCCCTCCTTCAACTTCTTCTTCCGGGGCGACTACAGCGACGACCTGGAGTGGCCGCTTTTCGAAGGGTCGCCCATCGATACCTATCACAGCCTGCGCATGAGGGCGGGCAAGAACGACGTGAGCAACCCCTTCATCGAGGACGAATACGTGCGCCGCCTCTTCACCTCAACTGGACAGGTGGGCAGCCGGGGCATGATCAACACGCTCTACGTCAACGGCGTCTACAAGGGCTACTACAACCTCTGCGAGCACCTCCGCGAGCAGTTCTTCCAGCGCCAGTATCAGAGCGATGCCCTGTGGGACGTCCGGCAGGTCTCCTCCATCGCCAGCGGAGACGGCCTCGCCTTCCAGGAGATGATCACCTACCTCCGCAACAATCCGCAAGGCGTGCTCGCCAACTACCAGGGCATGGGGCAGCGCCTCGACATGGTGAACTTCGTCGACTACCTGCTCGTCAACCTCGTCGGCGTCACCGGCGACTGGCCGCACAACAACTTCGTGTGCAGCCGCGAGCGCTCCCCGCAGGGGCGGCACCGCTACCATGTGTGGGATGCGGAGGGGGCCTTCGGCGACTTCAGCGGCAACGTGCGGACCAACATGTTCACCGTCGGCACCACCGGGTCCATCGTCACCGCCAATCCGGGCGGCGTCGGCCTCGGCGAGGGCATCCGCATCCTCTACACGCTGCTGCGCGAGAGCCCGGAGTTCAGGATGCTCTTCGCCGACCGCATCCAGAGGCATTTCTTCAACGGGGGATGCTTCACCGAGGCGAGGATGCTGGCGGAGTGGAATGCGCTGAAGACGGAGTTCGCCCCGCTCGTCTCCCCCGCGGCCGTCACCGACCGCGTCACGCCCTGGTTCAACGGCGTGGGCAATCCGGCCCGGTACACGACCAGCGGCGCGACCAACACCCCGAGCCGGCGCAATGTGCTCTTCCACGGCTACACCGACGACACCGCCGCCGGCGTCTTCGTGCCGGCTCACTTCGTCGAGGAGGGGCTCTGGCCCGCCACCCAGGCTCCCGTGTTCAGCCATCCGGGCGGCGAGGTCGCCTCGCCTCCGCTGAACCTCGTCCTCACCAACCCCAATGGCGTCGGCACCCTCTACTACACCCTCGACGGCAGCGATCCCCGTGCCGAGGGTGGAGCCGTGCAGGGCATCGCCTACACCGCCGCGATCATCGTCCCTTACAGCCTCACGGTGAAGGCGAGAGTGCTCGGTTCCGGAGGAGAGTGGAGTCCGCTGAACGAGGCCACCTACACCGTCGGGCAGGACCCCATCCATGTCTGGGATTTCGAGGACGCCACGGCCTACCTCGCGCCCTCCTTCAGCTATGGCGGGGCCTCGCTGGGCGTCGCCCACGGTGACGCGACCGAAGTCTTGCGCAACACCGCCTCGCAGGACTTCGTCACCGCCCATCTCCGCGTGAACAATCCCATCGGCGATCCGCCCGACGACCCCATCGGCGCGACGGTCACCTTCGCCCTGCCCACCAGCGGCTTCCAATACGTGGTGCTCGAATACCAGACCCGGCGGTCGGGCCAGGGTGCGGGCGTGCAGACCCTCGAATACACCACCGACGGCTCCTCCTGGAATCCCCTCGGCACCGTCACCGTGCTCGACGCCGCGCCGGAGACCTGCCGATTCAGCCTTTCGCACCTTCCCGCCGTGAACAACAACCCGCAGTTTGCCGTCCGCATCGCCTTTTCCCAGGGCGGAGGCGGCACGGCCGGCAACAACCGCTTCGACGACGTTGTCCTCAGCGGCATTCGCATTCCCGGCCACAACTTCCCGCCCGTCCTCGCCGGCTCCGTTCCCGTCCGCCTCGATCCCGTCGAGGGCTCCGGCGCGCTGGTGCACGGGCTCGGCGGCTGGTTCATCGACGACGAGGAGCTGGCCTACACCGCCAGCAGCTCCGTTCCCGCCGTGGCCTCCGTCCATGTCAGCGGCGGCCAGCTCCAGCTCCATCCGCTCCAGCGCGGGGAGACGACCGTCACCGTGACGGCCGACGACGGCAGCAACCTCCCCGTGTCCGCCACCGTCCGCGTGCTCGTCCACCCCGCCGCGCATCCTCTGTCCGGCGGGGCTTTCGCCTTCGCTTCCTGGGACGCCACGCAGCCGGCGCACAGCTATCCGGCGCACATGCTCTTCCTCCAGGGGACGGAGGACGACAGCACCTTGGCCACCGGACTCGACCGCGCCTACCAGATCCCGCTGAACGATGCCGCCGCACCCGCCGACGCCGACTTCCCCTATGCCGCCGGTTCCCGCACCCGCATGAACGGCCTCGGCAGCGACGGCGTGGCCTTCATCAACACCGGTCGCGGCCGCGACCTCGGCGGTGCCCTCCTCGCCTGCGACACCACCGGCATGGACCATGCCACGCTCCGCTTCACCGCCGGAACGGTGCTGCCGAACGTCCGCATCTACGCCATCCGCCTCCAATACCGTCTCGGCACCACCGGCCCCTTCGTGGATGTGCTCGACGGCGGCCAGCCCGTCGAATACCTCCGCAGCACAGCGGCAGGACACAGCACGGTCTTCGGCCCTCTCCAGCTCCCCGGCGCCGTGCTGGACCAGCCCTATGTCCAGCTCCTCTGGCGCTACCATCTCGTCTCCGGATCCAGCGGCGCCCGTGCCCAGCTCCGCCTCGACGACGTGCTGCTCGCCGCCGACTACGGCGCGACGCCGGCCACCTTCGGCCAATGGCGGACCCTGCATTTCCCCGAGCCTGCGGAGCTGGCCGACGCGGACCTTTCCGGCCCCCTCGGCAACCCCGCCGGAGATGGCATTTCGAACCTCTTCCGCTACGCCCATGGCGTCGGTCCCCTCGATCCGGTGCATCCGCTGCTGCCTGTTCTGGAAGAAAACCGCGTGTTCCGCTTCCGCTACGACGCAGGAAAGTCCGACCTCCGCTGGCTCGTGCGCGCCACGAACGACCTCGTCACCTGGCCGCACCTGCTTTTCGACTCGGCCACCGATCCGATTCCTTCGCTGGAGGACGGTTGGCTTCCCGTCGCCATCCCTTCCAACCTCCAGGGACTTCCGCAGGCCGACGACCGCAGCTTCCTCCGCCTCGAAGTGCAGCAGGTGCCGTGACGTTGCATCGGTCGCGCCCAAATCGGTTGCACGGACACGGTTCCGGGATGCTGGGAGGAAGCTGTTCGAGCGCCCCATTGATCTCGTGTCATTCGCGTCAGGCCCGAATGGTACTTTCGACGAAACAGGGACGGCGTCCCGTTTTAGCGGGGAGCGCGGTAGGGACGCACCGCCGGGGCGTCCGCGTCGGATGGCCCGTGCTTCCGCGACGG
>CAYSZN010000130.1:0-8117 GCA_964435425.1 uncultured Akkermansia sp.
CCTCCGCCCGCCGCATCGAGCGGAAGCGGTTCGCCGATTCGATGAGCGTCTTCGACGGCATGCAGCCCCGGAGGATGCAGAGGCCGCCCAGTTCGCGGGAACCATCGACGACCGCGACGGAAAGGCCGAGATCATGGGCCGTGCGCGCCGCCGCATAACCCGCGCTGCCGCCGCCGAGAACGAGAAAGTCGTAGGAAAGACTCATGCGGAGCAGTCTCCACGATGCCGCCCGCTCCGTCCACTGGTGGATTTGTGGTCCGGACATCCCGGAGGAATCGGCATTGAGCCGGGGGCGAAGCTCTGCTATTCTCCCGGCATGGCCCATCTCGAAAATCCGTTTCCCGGGATGAATCCCTTTCTTGAGCTGCGCTGGTCGGACGCGCACACTCGCCTCATCGCCTACATTGGCGACGCCCTCTCCGACGAGCTTCCGGACGACCTCTCCGTCCGCGCCGAGGAACGGATCGTGGTTCAGGGAGAGGGCGAAGAGGGACCCGGCTCCGTCTATCGCGCCGACCTCGCCATCCGCGGATATGGGAGCAGCGATTTTCCTCCGCTCTGGCAAGGGGACGGCGGAGAGACATCCCTCGTCGTGGCCGAGCCGGTCGTCGTGATGGGCGAACCCATCACCGAACGCTGGCTCGAGATCCGAAACCGCGACGGGCATCTCGTCACGGCGATCGAGCTGCTCAGCCCCCACAACAAGACAGGCGAGGGCCGGGCCGCGTATCTGGAGAAGCGTCAGCACTACCTCGCCTCCCTCGTGAACCTGGTGGAGATCGACCTGATCCGTGCGGGACGGCATACCGTCGCAGTCGATCCCGACGCCATCGGCTCCGCCGAAGGCAGCCACAGCTTCATCTGCGTCTCCCGGGCCGGCTACAGCAGGCGTTTCGAAGTCTACCGCATCCCCTACCGCGAACGGATTCCCGCTTTCCGCGTGCCCCTGCGTCGAACCGACCCCGACGTACCGCTCGACCTGCAACCCCTGATCGACCGTTGCTACCAGACGGGCCGCTACTGGCAGATCAGCGATCCTCCGCGTCTCGCAGGAGGCTTCACCGAGGACGAACGCTGCTGGATCGCGGAGCGGGTCGCTTGATGGGAGCGGGTGTCCCCTGTCTGTACCAATCATCGAGTGCCTGTTGTAGGGAAGAATCCCTCTCGGCTTGCCCCATGCCATCCGCGCCTGCCCCGCGTTCACGCGCTGCCTCCGGGCGCAACTCTTCCTCGACGAAGGGCTCGGGACGATTCATTCTTCCACCATGCACATTCCAGCGGTTCCATTCCTCCGAAGGCTCGCCCCTCTGTCCGCGCTGGCCCTCCTCCTCGCGTCCTGCGAGGACCCCCGCCAGCGTCAGGCTACGGAATCCGCCGCGGAAACGTCTCCCCCGCCCGCCGCTTCCGTCCCGGACGCACCGGCGGACGCTCCTCCCTCCCCCGCAAAGCCACGCCCCAGCGCACCGGCAGCGGCCGAGCCGGAACCGGAACCCGCCGAGCCGGAGCTCTACGTGGCCATCGAAAACGGACGCCTGATCGTGAGAGGAGCCTTGACAAGCCGCATCCAGCAGGAGCGCATCCTTGAGACCCTCGAGCAGGAATTCCCGGACTTGATCATCGAGAAGGATCTGAAGCTGGAGTATCACCGCCATCCCGTCGCGTGGGGAAACCGCGTCGCCGACCCGTTCCTCGTCCGCTATCTCAAGGAAGTCAGCTCGCCGAAGGTCACCTATCGGGAAGGCATCGTCACTCTGGAAGGAAAGCCAAAGGGAGGCACCGACGTCAAAATGCTCTCCGAAATGGCCATCGAGACCTTTGCGGGCGACAGGACCCGCGATCTGGTGAACCACCTTGTCAAACCCTGAGCAATGTCCCTGCGCCTCGAGATGCTGCAAGTGGCGCGGCTCGCCCGCACCGCCCTCGGAGACGAGGCCTGCGCCTTGGTCGAGGCCTACGTCCGTTCGCAGCAGAATCCCGACGGCGGGTTCCGCGACCGCGACGGCGAGTCGGATCTCTACTACAGCTGCTTCGCGATCGACGCCCTCACCGCCCTGCAAACGCCGCTGCCCGAGGAAGAGCTGGCCTCCTTCCTCGCGACGAAGCTCGCCTCGGCCGACGGCCTCGACTTCGTCCATCTCTGCTGCCTCGCCCGCGCCTTCTCGGCCCTGACAAAACGCCCTGCCCCGGCTCTCCTCGCCCCGGTCTTCGACCGCATCGAAGCCTACCGCACCGCCGACGGCGGCTACAACCAGTCCGACGACGCGGACAGCGGATCGGCCTACGCCTGCTTCCTCGCCTACGGGGCCTACGCCGACCATGGGCTTCCCCTGCCCCGTCCCGACGGCGTCGCCCGTTCCCTCGATTCTCTCCGCGTCGCGGGCGGAGCCTGGGCGAACGACGTGGAGCTGCCCATCCCCAACGTCCCCGCCACAGCGGCGGCCACGACCCTCTGCCGCAATCTCCGCCTGCCGATTCCGCCGGAGACTCCGGGCTGGATTCTCGATTCCTGGCATCCCTCGGGCGGCTTTCTCCCCTTCCCCGGCGCGCCCATGCCCGACCTTCTCTCCACCGCCGTCGCGCTCCACGCCCTCGACGGCCTGCAAGCCGATTTCTCGAAAAGGAAGGAGACGATGCTGGACTTCGTCGATTCTCTCTGGACCGCCGCGGGCGGATTCCACGGCACCTGGGACGACGAGGAGTTCGACCTCGAATACACCTACTACGGGCTGCTCGCCCTCGGGCACCTCGCTCTCTGATCCGAATGCGATGACCGATCCCGGCCTGGTGGCAACGACCCTGACAAACGCACGAAACGCCCTCCTCGCGGAACGGAACGCGCAGGGCCACTGGACCGGCGAGCTCTCCACCTCGGCCCTCTCCACCGTCACCGCCCTCGTCGCCCTCGGTCTCGTCGACGGGAGGACGCACCGCACACACATCGCCTCGGCCTGCGCCTGGCTGGCCGCCCACCAGAACGCGGACGGAGGCTGGGGCGACACGGTGAAGAGCTTCTCCAACATCTCCACGACCCTGCTCGTCTGGTCGGCACTGGGCCGCTTCGGCGGACCGGAGTCCACGCCCTCGGTCCGGCTCGCCTCGCATTGGATCCGGGACTACGTCGGCTCGCTCGATCCCGCCCTGATCGCCGAAACGGTGAAGGCTCGCTACGGCAAGGACCGCACCTTCTCCGTGCCCATTCTCATGCTCTGCGCGATCTGCGGCACCCTCGGCCCCCGCGGATGGGGGCTCGTCCTGCCGCTGCCCTTCCCGCTCGCCGCCTTTCCGCGGCATCGCTTCGCGGCCCTGCGCCTGCCCGTCGTCAGCTACGCCCTGCCCGCGCTCATCGCGATCGGTCACGCCCGCCACCGCATCGGATCGGGAAGACGGCGGACGCTGCGGGCGCCGCACTTCCTCTGGCCGAGGCTCTCCCGGCTCCTCGCCTCGATCCAGCCCGCCTCCGGCGGCTTTCTCGAAGCGGCTCCACTGACCAGCTTCGTCACGATGGCCCTCGTCTCGGCGGGCGAAGGGGACCACCCTGTGGTCAAGAAGGGCGTCGCCTTCCTCCTCGACACCGTGCGCCCGGACGGGAGCTGGCCCATCGACACGAACCTCGCCACCTGGGCCACGACCCTCGCGGTGAAATCCCTCGCCGCGGGAGTCCTAGCAGATACCCAACAGGGTCGTACGGTCGATCCAACCCTCTTCGATGGCCAGGAGACGGTGAAGCGCTGGCTGCTCGACCAGCAATACCGGGAACGCCATCCCTTCACCGACGCCGCGCCGGGAGGCTGGGCCTGGACCGACCTCAGCGGCGGCGTGCCCGATGCGGACGACACGCCCGGGGCGCTCCTGGCCCTGAACGCGCTCGCGCCGGAAACGCCCGACGAGGAAAGCCTCGCTGCCGCCCGGGCCGGGACCGTCTGGCTGCTCGACTTGCAGAACCGCGACGGCGGCATCCCCACCTTCTGCCGCGGGTGGGGTGCCCTGCCCTTCGACCGCTCCTCCCCCGATCTCACCGCCCACACCCTACAAGCCTGGCGGGCCTGGCGCGGAGACATGCCTACCCCCGTCCAGGAACGGATCGACCACGCCACGGACCGTGCCCTCGCCTTCCTCCTCCGCCAGCAGCGCAGCGACGGCTCGTGGCGACCGCTCTGGTTCGGAAACCAGCACCGCCGCGACGACGAGGAGAATCCGACCTACGGCACGGCGCAGGTGCTTCTCGCGCTCGCCGACATCGCCGCCGCACAGCCAGCCGTGGCTCGGGGCGCGGCATGGCTGATCGCCAACCAAAACGAAGACGGCGGCTGGGGCGCGGCGCAGGGAACCACGCCCTCGACCATCGAGGAAACCGCCCTCGCCCTCAGTGCTCTCTCCTCGCTCCCTCCATCCCTCTTTCTTTCCCTCTCTCCCTCTCTCCATCGCGCCTCGGCATGGCTCGCCGAAGCAACGGAGCAAGGCACCCGCTTCGAGCCGTCTCCGGTCGGCTTCTACTTCGCGAAGCTCTGGTACTACGAGAAGGCCTATCCACTCGTCTGGACGGTGGAGGCCCTCTCGCGATTGTCCCTCCTTATCGCGGAGGAATCGGCGGAGGCGGAATGCGCTCCGAGTCGCCCGCGGACGGCTTGATCGACGGCTTCGCCGCGCTGGGCGCGGGAGCCGGGGCCGGAGGAGCCGGGATCGGTGCCGCAGGGGCCACGGGAGCCGGAGCGGGAGGAGCGGGAACCGGTGGTGCCGGGACCGAGGGCATCGCCGGAGCGGCGGGGGCCTGGGAGATCGGCGGCGGGGCCGGAATGCCGTCGTTGGAGACCGCAGGCGGCGGGGAAACCACGGGACGGCCCATCGCATCCACGGGAGCGTAGGGCTGGCCACCGGCCACCGGAACGCCCGGCGCGGGAGGAAGCGGAACGGAATGGATGCCCATCATCGAACCGGGCACCTGCCCCGGCACCTGGCCGGGAACCGAGACCGGCGGCGCGGCGACGGGAGCGTCCGTGGAGGGATAGCCGAGGCTCGTCAGATCGGTCGGTGCTCCCGCAGCGCCCGGAGCCATCGAGTCGATGATCAGGGGCAGGCCGTCGGGACGGGCGCGCTGGTCGCGGTAGACCCACACCGTGCGCAGCACCTCGCCGTTGCCCGCCGAGATGTAGAGCTTCCCCACGAGGCGGCGCGTGGCGTCGAGCAGTTCGAGCCGCCAGACCGGCTCGGTCGAATACTCGCGGAGACGGAGCAGATAGTCGCAGCTGTCGAAGGCCATCTTCGCCTTTCTCGCCTCGCCCTCGGCGATGGTGAAGGCGGCCACGCTGTCAACGCCGATCTGGGAGGCGGTGAAGTAGCCGAAGGGCACATCGTCAGGATAGCGCTGCTCGTCGATGCCCCCGTCTCCGGCGCGGCCCCCGCCCGCCCAGAAGCGATAGAGCAGACGCGGCGCGCGCTGGTCGTAGGCGAGCACCTGCCAGTCGCTCGGCTGAGGCACCCCGCCCTGGGCGCGGAGCTCCGCAATCCAGGCGACCGCCTGCGGGCCGAACTGGCTGGAGACGAGCCCGATCGCCTCCCGGGCGGAGAGGTCCGGCCGCTGGGCATGGCCGGGAGCCGCCAGGGAGAGAAGCGCGGCGGGAAGGAGGATGGAGAGGGGCCGGAATCGGTTCATGGAGAGGAGGTCGGAAAAAGGGATGGAGTCACCGGAATCGATATACGATTGCGCGCCGCCCCTTCTTAGCGACGACGGGCAAAAAAACCATCGGCGGCACCGCGCCGTCCGCCGCTTCCCTCCTCGGAGGAGCCTCCTCATCCGCGATCCCCGAGTCCGAGCCCGACCTCGCAGAACAGGCTGCGCTGGTTCGTCCCGCCCGTTCCCAGCGAAGCGCTCTTGCGCATCTCGAAGACTTGGCCGTCCTCGCAGAGAAAGAGCAGCTCGCCCATCGGACCGGAGCGCAGCGCCGAGAGGCGCTGCCCCGCAAAGCGCCCGAGATCGACTTTCGCCAGCCGTCCGTCGCCCTCCGCCGCCGCGCCGGAGCCGGAGCGCAGCGCGAGGAGCTGCCCGTCCCGGCTCGCGAAGAGGAGCGCCCCCGCAAGCGAGGGAAAGCTCTCGCCCCGGTAGACCATACCGCCGGAGGTGCGGGCCAGCCAGCCCGACTTGAGATCGAGGGCGACCGCCGGCTCCGTCACCACGTCGGCGAGCCGGGCGCGGGCGGAGCGGGGCAGCTTCCCGGGATTCTCCCCGATGTCCCACCCGAAATGCTCGCCGCCGCGGAAGCTGAAGTTGATCTCCTCGCGGTCGGAGCGGGCCCGCTCCGCGATGCAGAGTCCGCGCTGGAACGGATCGTAGGAGAGGCTGGAGGGAGCGCGCAGGCCGAAGACCCAAAGCTCGGGCAGCGCTCCCGTGACGAGGCGGAAGGGATTGCCGTCGGGGATGCCATACTGGCCGTTGCTGGAGTCGTGCCCCAGCGGATCGATGCGCAGCACCTTTCCGTAGGCGTTCGCCAGGGAGGAGGCGTTGCGCGAAGGACTGCCGTGCCCGATCTCCGCCACCGCCCCGTCGCCGACGCCGAGATAGAGGAAACCCTGCGGATCGAAGGCGAGCCCGCTCGCATTGTGGTCCGCCCCCGGCTGGCGGAAGCGCATCAGCTCGCGCCGCGTCCCGCGGAATTCGGCCAGCAGCGGATCCTCGACGGTGTATTCGTAGAGCACGTCCTGATGGTGCTCGCCAGCGCCGAACTCGGGCAGGAAATCGGCCTCTCCCGCCCCGGCCTTTTCGGCGACGACGACGTAGAAGCGCCCGCAGCCCGGCCTGCCTTGGAGGAGGAAGTCCGGATGCAGGGCGAGGCTGGAGAAGCCGATCGACGTCTCGGTGCGCTCGTCGGCGAACGACGCGTAGGCCGAGGCCACCTGCCCCCGGTCGATCTCCGGCGCGACCCGCACGATCCCCCCGTCGGCCTGGAGGATGTAGTAGATCCCCAAGGCATCCCCCGCCGCATCGACCGGCGCCACGACATTGGCGAGCAGATGGGGCTCCGCATCCAGAACGATCTCCGTCTGCGGAGGAGATGTCGAGTCCGCAGTGCTCCGCTCCCGGACCTCCGCCTCACCGTCGCCGTGGAGAAGCAGGTAGCTCCCCATTCCCAGACCGATCGACAGCACAAACCAGCCCATTTTGGCGGCAAGGGAGAGGAGGAAGCGGTTCATCGGTGAAAGGATTCTCAGCGGTTTCTTCGAATTTTCATATTTAATACGAGAATTTGATAAAATTTTCAAGAATGAAATGTGAAATTTTGAAAAAGCGCCTGCGGACCGCTATGACCGTCCGAGGCCGCCAAATCCCTACTCGTCCGATGAAATCCGGTAGGGACGCACCGCCGGGGCGTCCGCCGCGCAAGCACAAGCCCCATTCGACGCGGACGCCCCGGCGGTGCGTCCCTACCGCGCTTCGCGCCCAAACATGCCTTTCCCCTCAGGACACAAAAAAACCGGAGTTCCGAAGAACTCCGGTTGCCGTGCCCCGAAGAGTCGGGGATGACGTTCCGCTCACTCGGCGAAGGGGCTCGCCACGAACTTGTCGAAGTCGGCCTTCATCGCCTCGACCGAGGCCGTCGGCCCCGTGAGCTTGAGAAAGACGGCCCCCTGGTCGCTCGGAAGGATCGCGGCGAGCATGGTGTAGTCGGGCTTCGCCGTCTTGGGGGCGCCGGAGAACGGACCGGCCCCGGCCATGGTGTCCAGATAGGTGCCCTTCGCGGTCAGGAGCGTCACTTTCTTTCCACCCATCTCCTTCTCCTCGATCTTCGACTCGGGCTCGCCCTCGAACTGGCCGAGCCAGCGGTCGAGGTTCGCCTGGATGCCGCCTCCACCCCCTGCGCCGAAGAAGAAGAGGACGAGCTCGACGTCGGCGAGGTTCTCGTCCTCGTGGTCGTAGAGGAACTGTCCCGCCCGCATCGAGCTGGCGACCTGCTGGCGGATCCAGGGTTTGCCGTAGGTGAAGGTGAATTCGCTGACCTTCAGACTGTCCTCCTCCGCACGGAGCGGAGCAGCGGAACTCATCAGAAAGGCGGCGGCGAGCAGGGCGACGGTGGTTTTCATGAGGCGGACGATAGCCGAGAGACGGGCGGATTCAAATCCCCGAT
>CAYSZN010000131.1:0-1682 GCA_964435425.1 uncultured Akkermansia sp.
TGTAGCCGCCCACCGACATGAAGCCCGCGTGGCCGAGGCTGAACTGCCCGTTGTGGCCGAGGATGAGGTTCAGGCTGACGGCGAGGATGATGTTGATGCCGCAATCGATCCAAACGCCCCGGTCGTAGGGGTTGATCCCGCCGGAGAGGTAGGAGGCCAGCGCCGCGAGGAGGATGCTCGCGATGAGCCAGCGTTTTGCTCCGCCGAAGGCGGAGCGGGTTGAGAGTTGAGAGTTGAGAGTTGAGAGCATGGGCTGCTGGCGGCGCTGGCGTTGTCGGTCGATCAAACCTTCGATATTTTAGTCATCTTGAAGTCGATCAAGCTCGCGGCTGATGTTGGAAGCGCCTGTCCGATAAATCTTCGCAAACTGTGGTGATGGTTGGCAACGGCTCGAATGGAAGCCTACCCAGCGGGGAAATAAGAGAAGGCCAAGCTGCCATTCCTCGGCGAACCTCCACTGTTCTCCAAGAATGAGCCCGGTGCGGTGATGAAAGAGTGGACGCAACGCCCATATAAGCCGGGTTGGCGTGGCCTCGGTTGTCTCGTCCGGCCAAACAAGTGCGTCCGACATAATCTCGTAGAAAGGGCGCACAAACCAACGGCGCCTGCGAATCGAGTCCAGATGCCCGGCATACTGGTGAAGCATCGCTGTTGGACTGTTTGGATTTTCATTCACGGATATGCCTTTCGCCGAACTCTTCTCTCAATGGACTTCGCTTTTCTCCTCTATCCTTCCTCTCAACTCTCAACTATAAAAACTCTCAACCAAGTCACACCTTCTCCACCGTGGATTTCCCAAGCAGTCCGGCGGGCTTGAATAGAAGGATCAAAATCAGAATGGCGAAGGCGATGGCGTCGCGGTAATTCGAAAGTCCGGGAATGCCGCCGGCGAAGGTCTCCAGCAGGCCGAGGATCATTCCGCCGAAGGCGGCTCCCGGCAGGTTCCCGATGCCGCCGAGCACGGCGGCGACGAAGGCGCGCAGGCCCGGATGGATGCCCATGAGCGGCTCGATCCCCGGCGCCTTCATCGCGTAGAGGATGCCCGCCACGGCCGCGAGGGCCGAGCCGAGGCCGAAGGTGAAGGAGATGACGCGGCTGATGTTGATCCCCATCAGCGCCGCGGCCTGCTGGTTGAAGGAGACCGCCCGCATCGCGGTGCCCACCTTGGTGCGATGCACGACATACCACATCCCGGCGAGGAGCACGGCGGTGACGACGACGACGACGACATCGTTGTTGCTCACGGTCAGCCCGAAGAGGTCGAGGTTCCTCTGCTGGATCAGCTCGGGGAAGGGCCGCGTCGCCGCCCCGAAGACGGCGCGGTGCTGGCAGGTGAACTCGATCAGCAGCGACACGCCGATGGCGGTGATGAGCACCGTCAGCCTCGGCCGGATCCGCAGGGGCCGGTAGGCGAGCGTCTCGACGAGGATGCCGATGCCCGCGCAGATCGCCGCCGCGAAGAGCATCACCAGCAGCAATCCCGCGACGCCCGGCAGGGGCAGCAGCTTCTCCACCGAAGGAGCGAGGAAGTAGGCCGAGAACGCCCCCAGCATGAGAATGTCGGCATGGGCGAAATTGATGAACCGCAGCACCCCGTAGACCATCGTGTAGCCCAGCGCGATCAATCCATAGATCGACCCAAGGGCGAGACCATTGACGAGCTGCTGGAGGAAGGAATCCAC
>CAYSZN010000131.1:1782-8113 GCA_964435425.1 uncultured Akkermansia sp.
GCCTTCACGGCGTCGCGGTTCTCGTTGAGGGTGATCTTGCCGGTGACGGCTTCGTAGTCCTGGGTCGCAGCGAGGGCGTCGCGGATCTTCGCTCCCTCGGTGCTGCCGGCCCGCTCGATCGCGTCGGCGAGGATCATGGCGGAGTCGTAGCCGAGCGCGGCCATCGCGTCGGGCGTCTTGCCGTTGTAGCGGGCCTTGTAGTCCTCGATGAAGGCCTTGCCCTTCGGAGAGCCGGTTTCGGGCGAGTAGTGGGTGGAGAAGTAGTCGCCCTCGACCGCCTCCTTGCCGATGGTGAGCAGGTCGGCCCCCTCCCATCCGTCGCCGCCGAGGAAGGGCACGTCCAGCCCGAGCTGCCGCGCCTGGATGCGGATGAGGGCCACGTCGGTGTAGTAGCCGGGCACGAAGACCGCCTCGGGATTGCTGTTCTTGATCGTGGTGAGCTGCGCCCGGAAGTCCTTGTCCCCGCCGCTGTAGTCCAGCTCGGCGACGAGCTGGCCGCTCTCGGCGAAGCGCTCCTTGAAGAATTTCGCGAGGCCCTTGCTGTAGTCGCTCTTCACGTCGGTGAAGACCGCGACCTTCGAGACCTTCAGCGTGTTCTGGGCGAAGTTCGCCATCACCGTGCCTTGGAAGGGGTCGATGAAGCAGACGCGGAAGACGTAGTCGCCCGTCTCCGTGACCTTCGGATTGGTCGAGGCCGGGGAGATCATGGGGATGCCGTTCTGCTGGGCGATCGGCGCCGCCTCGAGGGAGCGGCTGGAGGCGACCTCGCCGAGGATGGCGACGACGCGGTCCTTGGCGATCAGCTTGTTGACGATGTTGGCCGACTCGCCCGCCTTGGAGAGATTGTCCTCGGTCTTCAGCTCGATCTTCTTGCCGAGCACTCCGCCGGCGGCGTTGATCTGCTCGACAGCGAGCACGGTGCCCTCGTGGGCCGAGGTACCGAAATTCGCCTCCTTGCCCGTGAGCGAAGCGAACTCGCCGATCACGATGGTGTCGCCGCCGCCTTCTTTGCAGCCCGTGAGAATACCCGCCGCGATGGCCGGGCCCGCCAGTATCAGAAACAATCGGTGTCGGAAGGTCATGGTGCGGAGTTTAGGCGACTGCCGGGATGGGGCAAGGAAAAAGCGGCGGCCAAGGCCGCCAGCAAAAGGTGAAAGGTAAAAAGTGAAAGGTTGGGGACAATGGAAACTCGCCAAGGGGAAGAGCTTTCGCCTTTCACTTTTCCTCTTTTCCCTTTCACTGAGGATGGCCCTTCCGGCCTCTTCCCATGCTGCCACGCCTCGCCATTGTCCTCGCGCTGCTCGCCGCGACGCTTGTCGTGCCCTTTGCGCTGCGCCCGAGGGAGGAGAAGGTCTCCGCCAAGGCCGAACGCCTCGTGGTGATCACGCCGCACATCGAGTCGATCCAGGCCGAGTTCGGCCGCGCCTTCCGCACCCACATGCGGGAGGTCCATGGGCGCGAGGTCCTCATCGACTGGCGGCAGCCCGGCGGCACGTCCGAGATCGCCCGCTACCTCCGCTCCGAATTCGCGACCCGCTTCGAGACGCTCTGGCGCGAGCGGACCGGCCTGCCCTTCACCCTCGCCATCCGCGACGCCTTCACCGATCCGAAGCTCGACCCGGATCCCGGCATCGTCCAAGAGGGTCAGGTCCTCGACCCAACAGGGTTGAACGGCGCGCCACCCGAGGCCCAGGCCAGGGCGGCGCGGCGGCTCTTCCTCGAATCCGGGATCGGCGCGGGGATCGATCTCTTCTTCGGCGGCGGGGCCTTCGACTTCGAGCGGCAGGCGGCGGCGGGCCTCCTCGTGGCACGAGACGCGAGCGGGCGCTTCGGTCCCGCAGCGCTCGCGGAGGAGCATCCCGACTGGTTCGACGATGCCGTCATGCCGCAGTCCTTCGGCGGCGAGCCCTACCGCGACGCGGGGTTTCGCTGGGTCGGGGCGGTGGTCTCGGCCTTCGGCATCTGCCATAACCGCGACGTCCTCGCCCGTCTCGGCATCGGGGAGGCACCCGACGAATGGAGCGATCTGGAGGATCCCCGCTACCTCGGCCAGATCGCCCTCGCCGATCCCACGAAATCCGGCTCGACGACGAAGGCCTTCGAGATGCTGGTGCAGGAGCGCATCCAGACCCTTGCCCGCGAGCGGAATCTGCCCGAAGCCGAGGCCATCGCCGCGGGGTGGGACGACGCGATGCGGCTGATCCTCCGCATCAGCGCGAACAGCCGCTACTTCACCGACTACTCGGCCAAGGTGCCGCGCGACGTGGCCATGGGCGACGCCGCCGCGGGCATGTGCATCGACTTCTACGGGCGCAGCTACAACGAGCTCCACCGCGATCCCGCGACGGGCGAGTCGCGGGTGCAGTTCACGATGCCTCTCGGCGGCACCTCCATCGGGACCGATCCCATCGCCCTGCTGCGCGGGGCTCCGAATCCCGAACTGGCGCACCGCTTCATCGAGTTCGTCCTCTCGCCCGAGGGGCAGAGGCTGTGGAACTACCGTGTCGGCGCGCCCGGCGGCCCTGTCCGCCACGCTCTGCGCCGCCCGCCGATCCGCCGCGATTTCTACACGCCGGAGAATGCGCCCCACATGACCGATCCCGGCTTCGATCCGTATCGGGCGGCGGCGGACTTCACCTACCATCCCGAGTGGACCGGCTCGCTCTTCACCGCGCTGCGCTTCGTCATCCGCGCGAGCTGCATGGATCCGCACGAGGAGCAGATCGCCGCCTGGGAGGCGCTGCTCGCCGCAGGACTGCCGACCGAGGGGCTGGCGCGCTTCGAGGACGTCTCGCCGATCTCCCACGAGGCGGTGACGCAGCGTCTCGCCCCGGCCCTGAGGAGCAGCGACAAGGTCGCGCAGGTCCGGCTGGGCCGGGAGCTGGCGGAAGTCTTCCGGCGGCGGTATCTGGAGATCGCGGCGGAGCTTGCCCGCCGATGAATCCACTTCTACGTTGGTGGATTGGAAGGCCAACAGCCGGGAGATTTGGCCACAAAAAGGCACAAAAAGCACAAGAATGTGGCGAGCCTTTTGTGTTTTTGTGCCTTTTTGCGGCCATTCCTTTTACTTAACTAAGCAGAAAGCAGGATTCGACATTCCCCGCCGATGGCCATCATCCCCCAGGAAACGGTGCAGCAGATCCTCGACGCGACGGACATCGTCGAGTTGATCCAGGGCTATTTCCCCCTGAAGCGCTCGGGGGCGAACTTCCAGGCCGTCTGCCCCTTCCACAACGAGAAGACGCCGAGCTTCAACGTCAATCCGCACCGCCAGATCTTCCACTGCTTCGGCTGCCACACCGGCGGCGACGCGATCAAGTTCGTGATGCTCTACGAGAACCTCGCCTTCGGCGATGCGGCGAGGAAGCTGGCCGACCGCGCCGGGGTGACGATTGTCGAGGCGGCCTACGATCCCAAGGAGGAGGCCCGGCGCCGGAGCAAGGGCGACCTGATGCGGATGCAGCGGGCGGCGGCGGACTGGTTCCACCGGCTCCTTTTCAAGAGTCCCCTCGCCCAGCCGGCCCGGGACTACCTGAAGTCGCGCGGCCTCTCGATGGAGACCTCCCGGAAATGGAAGTTCGGCTACGCCCCGGCGGAGCAGCGGCCCTTCATGGACTGGGCCCGGGGCGAGGGCTTCGGCGTGGCGCAGCTCGTCGAGGGCGGGCTCGCGAAGTGGCGCGACGAGAACCGCACCAGCCAGGGGGCCTACGGTTTCTTCCGCCACCGGCTGATGTTCCCGGTGAACAACGACCAAGGCGAGACGGTCGCCTTCAGCGGTCGTGTCCTCGCGGCGGACCAGGGGGGCGGCAAGTATGTGAACTCGCCGGAGACAGTCCTCTTCAACAAGAGCCGCACCTTCTTCGGCTTCGACCGGAGCAAGCGCGCCATCCTCCGGGAGAAGCGCGCCATCGTCTGCGAGGGCCAGCTCGACCTCATCGCCGCGCACGAGGCCGGGATCGAGAATATCGTCGCCCCGCTGGGCACGGCCTTCACCCCGGACCACGCGAAAATCCTGAAACGCCACACCGACGAGGTCGTGCTCTGCTTCGACTCCGACTCGGCGGGCCTGAACGCAGCCTCGAAGGCCTTCCGAGTCCTCGCCCCGACGGGTGTGCTGGTGCGGCTGGCGCTGCTGCCGGAGGGGGAGGACCCCGATTCCCTCATCCGCAGGCAGGGCCCCGACGCCCTGCGCGAGATCCTCGGCACGGCGCCGGAGTTCTTCGACTTCCAGATCGACCGCCGCGGCAGCCGCCTCAACCAGGGCAGCCTGCGCGACCGCCTCGCCTTCGCCCGCGAGCTCGCGGGCGACATCGCCCTGGTCGACGACAAGATGCTGCAGGACGCCCTCATCAGCCGCATCACGATCCGTCTCGGCGTGGGCGAGGACGACGTCCGCAAGCTCGTCCGCGATGCGGTCGCGGCGAAATCCCGCGCCGAGAAGGCTCAGCACAAGCGCGAGATGGTGCAGATGCGGCGCGCCTCCGGAAACGGCGCCGAGCCCCCTCCCCCGGAATCCGAGGAGGAAGCGCCGTCCTCCGGCGTTCCGGGCGTCCCGGTCGGCCCTGAGATCCAGAACCGTGCCATCCGCCTGCTCTGCCGCGGCCTGCTCACCGATCCGGCGATCCAGTCCGCCGTCGCCAGCGGTCCTGCGCCCGATTTCTTCCGCCAGCTCGCCGAGACGGAGCTGCTCGCGCAGCTGTGGTCCGGCGGCTTCGACGCTGGCAGCCCGGCGAGCGTGAACGCCTTCGTCGGTCGCCTCCCCGAGGCCGAGCGCCGCGCCGCGCTGCGCATCCTCGGCGAGGAGTCGGCCACCATCACGCCCGAGCTCGCCCGCGAGTGCCTCGCCGCCCTCCGGCGCCAGAGCATCCAGCGCGAAATCGCGGTGACGAGAGCCCAGCTCGGAGCTCCGGGACTGCCTGAAAGCGAGGTGACACGGCTATCCAAAGTCCTCCTTGACCTGAGAGGACGGCTAAACGAATATTAGAGGCTTCCGGCTTCGCGGGAGCTATCTCTCTTCCCTCCCCTTTTGTCCGGAATATGGCCAACGACCAAGCCAACGGCTCCGAGCTTAGCAAGTCAGCCGGGAAACGCGCAACCAAAAAATCGGAGAAAATCCAAGGTCCTGCCATCATGGACGCGGCCCCTGCGATGGAGGTGCCCTCGGCTCTCGACGATCCCGCCCTGCGCATCGTCGTGCGCGATCTCGTCCGTCTCGCGAAGGAGCAGGGCCACCTGACCTACGACGACATCAACGAGGCCATCCCCGACACGGAGACCGACATCGAGCTGTTCGAGGACCTCATCGAGCGGCTCCGCACCATGAAGTTCCGCATCGTCGACTCGGCCGAGGTGGATCCTCTCAAATCCGTTCCCGTGGAGGAGGACACCGACGAAGTCTCCGTCGAGGACGGAGACGAGGGCTCCGTGAAGGGCCCGGCCTCCGACCGCGAAGGCCGCCTCGACATCCTCGACGATCCTGTGCGGATGTATCTGAAGCAGATGGGCCAGATCCCCCTGCTCAGCCGCGAGCAGGAGATCTCCATCTCCAAGCGCATCGAGAAATCCGAGTCGGAAGTCCGCAAGCTGATCTGCCGCTTCGGCTTCATTCCCGACGCCTATCTCGATCTCGCCGAGCGCCTCGAACAGGGCGACGAGCGCTTCGACCGCATCATCCTCGACAAGAAGATCGAGAGCCGCACCCGCTATCTTAGGAATCTCGAGAAGCTGCGCGAGCAGGTCGCCTCGCTGCGGGACAGGCTCGCCCAGACCTACGAAGGACTCCGCACCGCCGACGGCGGTCCGGTGCCGGACGAGCTGGCCGAAGCCTGGGAGAAGGGGCACGCCGACCTCGCCAAAGCCTACGGACGATTCTATTTCAAGCACCGCGTCACCGAGGACCTCGTCGAGCACGCCGACACCTACGCCGCCCGGTCCGCCGCCCTCTCCGCCCAGGCCGCCGCCGCAGGCTGTCCCGAGGAGGCCGCTGCCGCGGCCGAGGCCAGGACCGCCTTCGAACGGGAGGTGTGGATGAGCCAGGAGGAGTTCGACGGCCTCGCCCGCACCCTGCGCCAGCAGGTCGAGGAGGCCCGGCGGGCGAAGGACGAGATGGTCGAGGCGAACCTGCGGCTCGTCATCTCCATCGCGAAGAAGTACACAAACCGCGGTCTCTCCTTCCTCGACCTGATCCAGGAGGGCAACATGGGCCTGATGAAGGCGGTGGAGAAGTTCGAATACCGCCGCGGCTACAAGTTCTCGACCTACGCGACGTGGTGGATCCGCCAGGCCATCACCCGCTCCATTGCCGACCAGGCCCGCACCATCCGCATCCCGG
>CAYSZN010000132.1:0-1932 GCA_964435425.1 uncultured Akkermansia sp.
CTTTCCCGCCGCGACCTTCTCCGCAGCGGAGCCTTCGTCGGAGGAGCCGCCGCCAGTCTCGTCTCGCTCCAGGCGACCGCCCAGGAGACGCCGGGCGCCGTCCCCGACGAACGCCGCTCCTCGCCGAAGGCCTATCCGAAGCTCAAGAAATCCATCAATCTCTGGGCCTTCCCCTACCCCGGACGCATGACCCTGCGGGAATGCCTCCAGCTCGCCAAGGACGCGGGCTTCGACGGGGTCGAGCTGAACTACGATCTCGAAAGCGATCTCTCTCCGAAATCCGGCTCCGCCGAGTATGCCTCGATCCGGAAGATGGCCGACGAGATCGGCATCGCCATCAGCGGGCTCTGCAGCTTCCTCTTCTGGCCCTACCCGCTCACGAGCAACGATCCCGGGAAGCGGGCGCGAGGGCTGGAGCTCGCGGGCAAGATCGCGCAGGCCGCGAGCGACCTCGGCGTGGAGGACGTCCTCGTCGTCCCGGGCGCGGTGAACATCCCCTGGCGCGACGACCACGAACCGGTCCCCAACGACGTCTGCGACGCCCGCGCCCGCGAGGCGGTTGGAAAGCTGCTCGCCGACGCGGAGAGGCTCGGCGTCTTCCTGAACATGGAGAACATCTTCTTCAACGGCTATCTCATGACGCCGGCGGAGATGAACGCCTTCGTCGACTCCTTCGGACACGAGCGCTGCCGCGTCCATTTCGACACCGGCAACATCATGCAGTACCAGCAGCCCGAGCACTGGATCCCCCAGCTCGGAAAACGCATCCGGAACGTGCATCTCAAGGAATTCCACCGGGACGGGACGGACCATTCCCTCGAATGCTTCCGACCGCTGCTCGACGGTAGCGTGGACTGGCCCGCCGTGGTCGAATCCCTCGACGCCGCAGGCTACGAAGGCTATCTCACCTTCGAGTATTTCCGCCCTTGGAAACACTATCCGGAGGCTCTCGTCCACCAGACGAGCGATTCCATGGACCGGCTGCTGGGACGGATCTGATCCAAGCAAACAGGCTTCCCGCCTGTGCCGCATGACGGTTGGGATTCGCATGCTGTCTTCGATGAAGGAAGGGATGGCGACCCGTTTTGGCACGAAGTCCGGTAGGGACGCACCGCCGTGCAAAGGCCGGTGCGTCCCTACCGGACTCCATCCCGTGGACAAGGGAGCTGACGAGGTCGGACGGTCGCCGGCTCCGCAGAACCGGGCGCCATTCCCCCTATGCTCCTCTCCCCGCCTCGAAGCGCCTCGCGCAGTCGATCAGTTCGGAGGGCTCGTCGATGCAGTAGTCCGGCCCCTCGGTCATCATCGCCTCGCGCCCGTTCGTCCCCCAGCAGACGGCCAGGCCGCCGACATGCGACTTCCGCGCCGCCTCCATGTCGCGGGTCTCGTCGCCGACGTACATCGCGAGCGAGGCGGGCACGCCGGTCCTGCGGAGGGCGTTGAGAATACGGTGGGCCTTGCCGAAAAGGCTGACCCCGGCCTCGATGAAGAGAAAGCAGTCGAGCAGGCCGAAACGGCGCAGCACCGTACGGACGTTGTCGGCGGAATTCGAGGTGATGATGCCAAGACGGTAGCCGGCACGGTGCAGGTCGAGGATCGCCTCGCCCGCGCCGGGAATCATCTCGACGGTGTCCATGCGCTCGTGGAGGACCTTGCGGATGTGGGCGCCGATCTTCACGGCCATCAGCCGCGAGATCCCGAGCTCGTCGAGGAGGGCGCGGGTATTGAGCTTGCGCAGTTCGCGCACCTCGGCGGCGGTGACAGCCTTCAGCCCGTAGCCCTCGGCGAGCTCGTTGAAGATCGCGATCCCGGTTTCGATGGTGTTGGCGAGAGTGCCGTCGAAATCGAAAATGAGGAGCGGTTTGGCGTTTCCGGACATGGGGAGGCACACTGTCCGGGGAGAATCCCGGTTGGCAAGCGATCAATCGCCGG
>CAYSZN010000132.1:2032-8084 GCA_964435425.1 uncultured Akkermansia sp.
GGTGTCGGTCAGATCGATGCGGAAATTCTTGGTGCGCTCGTCACGGCCGGGACCGGTCTCCTCGCGATGGACGATGGTGCCGATGCCGGCGAAGAGATCGGCGAGATCGGTCTCGCTGGCCTCGGCGTTGAGATTCTCCACGCTCAGCGCGGGCGACTCCACCGTCTCGATGATGAGGGGGCGCACCTGGCGGCTCGGCTTGTCGATCTCGTCGGAATCCCCACGGGAGCGGCCTCCACGGCCGCGCTCGCCCCGCTCCTTGCGCTCGCCGCGCCCGGATGAACGGGGAGCCCGCTCGGCCCTCGGCTCGCTGCGCTCCTCCTCGCGGCCTTCGCTCTTGGCTCCGGTCACCAGCATCTTCCGCCCCTGCCACTCGTGGTCGTTGAGCGCGGCGGCGGCGACCTTGGCCTCTTCGACGCTGCTCATTTCGACGAAGGCGAAGCCCTTGGACCGGCCCGTTCCCCCCTGGGTCACGACGGAGGCTTCGACGACGCTGCCGTGGGCGGCGAAGAGCGTCGCCAGATCGGCGTCGGTGGCGTTGTAGCTGAGGTTCCCGACATAGAGGCGGGGCGTGGTCGGCTCGACGTAGGCGGGCGCGCGGCGTTCGCGCTTGGCGTCCCCGCCTGCCTCCCTCGGGGGGCGGGACTCGCGTGCCTCGCGCGTTGGTCTCGGCGCCGACTGCTTCTTCGCGCCCGGGTCGTAGAGACCGAAGGTGATGATCTTGAGGAACTTCTCCAAGGCGGTGGGCTGCGGAGCCGGCTTGGAGGATTCGCGGCGCGGCTTGCGGGCGGCGTGCTCGGAAGGACGGAACTCGTCGGGTCCGTCCGGCTTGCGCTCGCGGCTGGGGCGGTCGGAGGAGGAGCGGCGGGAGCCGCTCTGGCGGCTGCGGTTGCGGGAGCGGCCACCGCTGCGGCCTTCGCCGCGGGGACGCGAATTGCGGGAATCCCGGCCTTCGCCGGAGGAAGAGTGTTGCATGGGAATAGACAGGAGTTCGGATATCGATCCGGGGACTCCGCAAGCGGGCTGGTCAGGGCGGGAAAGAGCGACTGTCTCTCCACTGGGGGTCGAATCAGCGGCCCCGGATTCGGCCTACCCTAGTGTATCCGGCCTGATGAGCAAGTGATTAGAGGAGACATGGACCACGGGCCATGGGTCGCTAGGAGCCGACAGCCACGGAAAGCACAGAACCCCTCCGTTCGACGCGGTCCTAGCTCCTGGATTCCGGCTCCTGACTCCTAGAACGGAATATCGTCGTCCGACTCCTGCCCGTAGCCGCCGGGGGGCTCGCTGAGGGTGGGGCCGTAGTCGTCGGAGTGGGCCGGCTGCGTTTTGCGCGAATCCGCGTGCCCTCCGCCGCCGGGACGCTCCAGCTTCCAGGCGTTGAGGTTCACGTAGTATTTGCCCTTGTACTCGTTGCCCCGGATGTCGAAATGGACCTTCACCGGATCGCCGATGTTGAAGCCGTCGACGAGGGAGGTCTTCTCCTTCACGCACTCGAACTTGATCGACTGGGGAAACTTTCCGTCCTCGACCTCGACGACGAACTCCCGCTTCGAGAAGCCGCTCGCGAAGGTCTGGATGTCGTCGATGACCTTGACGGTCCCTTCCAATTCGAAACTCTGTGCCATGTCGATTGTCTCTGACGCCAGATATGGCCCCGAATCGCGGCGAGGGAAAGGGGAAAATCGACCTTTTCCTCAGCCTTCGAGGAGCCGGTCGGCCCGCAGGGACGGTCCGCCCTTTCTCGCGTTGATCTCGGTGATCTGCGTGTTCAGGGTGCAGAAGTCGTAGGCCCAGCCGATCAGGAAGAGCCCGCCAGTGACGAGGTAGAGGAAGCCGGTGATCCACTTGCCCATGTACATCCGGTGGGCGCCGAAGCAGCCGAGGAAGGTCTGGAGGATCCACGCGACGGAATAGTCGACCGGGCCCGCCTTGTAGCGCAGTTCGGCCTTCCGCTCCATTCCGGGGATGAGGAAGAGGTCGACGATCCATCCGACGAGGAAGAGCCCGCCGGTGAGAAACCAGATCAGGCCGCTGACGGGCTTGCCGAAGTAGAAGCGGTGCGAGCCGGTGAAGCCGAAGATCCAGAGAATGTAGCCGATCGTTTTCCGGTGGGTCGATTCCATCGAAGTTTACAGTGCAAGGTTTCAAGTTTCAGATTCCACCGAGTGTGGGACGTGCGTCGGTTCGGAACCTGAAACCTTAAACTTGGAACTTTAAACCTTAAATTCGTCAGCGAAACCGGATCGGCAGCTTCAACGCCCCGGTGCTGTTCTTCCGCGCGTCGAAGACCTCGATGCGGACCATGTTCCGTCCGCTTCGGAACCCCCGGATCTTCGCCTTCATGATCGCGGACTTGCCCTTCAGCTTTCCGCCGTTCCGCCAGCCCTTGTTGTTGAGCTTGTAGCGCCACTTGCCGAGGCCGATGTCATCCTTGGCCCGTCCCCTCATCAGGACCGTTCCGTAGGGCATGACCGAGCGGAGCGAGGTGATCCGGAAGGTGGGGGCTACGAAGTCGTCGATCGTGACCGGAAGGACGAAATCGACGGTGTTCCCGTCGAGGTTGGTGGCCCGGAGATGGAGGCGCGCCGTGCCGAGCCGTCCCTTCGCCTCGAGAAAGAGCAGCATTCCATCGACGGAGGCGTTGAGCACATTGGGCGCGCTGTTCGAGACCAGGGAGATTTCCACCGGCGGGGCGGGGACGACGGAATGGACGACGACCAGATCCTTCCACGCGAGGCTCTCCGGCAGGACCGACTCCGCGCCCGTGCCCCGGATGGGAAGTTCGGAAAACGAAGTTGGCGAATACAGGACGGAGAGGCTGTAGGCGCCGGTCTTGAAATTGGCGATCCGGTCGACGACCTGCATGCCGACGGAGCCGACCACCTCCCCGAAGGCCGTGAATCCGCCGTTCTGGTAGTCGAGGTTGGAGGCATTGTCCGACCCGAAGTTGAAGAACCACTGGGACGTGGCGCTGTCGCGGTTCGTCCCGAGCTTGGCCATGGAGATCGTCCGGCGGGTGTTCGAAAGGCCCGGCTCGTTGAAGACGCTGGGCTTCGTGGTGACGTTTCTCCATTGGTTGGGGGCGGAGGTCGCCGAGAGCGGCCGGTATCCCCCGCCCTGGATGACGAAGTTCTCCGCCGAACGGTGGATGAAGGTGCTGTCGTAGTCGCCCCGCTCGGCATAGCCAAGGAAGTTCGCCACCGTCTTCGGCGTGGCGGTGTGGTGCAGGGCGACGACGACGGAGCCCTCGTTCGTGTAGAACCAGGCGCCATACGGGCGCCCCGGATCCTGGAAGATCTCGGAGATGTCGAGGTATCCCCTCACGTTGGTCCTCTGCTTCGGCAGGGAGAACGATGGTTTCGCCACCCTCGGCGTGGACGCGGGCGGCAGGACGCGGAGGAAGCGGACCTGCTTGAATTCCTTGTTTCCATCGAACTTCACCCCGACGAAGAAGCGGTAGACGCCGGGAGGGGGAACGACGCCGGTGATCAGTCCAGTATTAAAATTCACCGACCACAAGGGAGGCAGGTGCTCGGCGAAGTAGGAGCTGGGCGTTCCATTGAAGACGGGAATCTGGTAGTGCATCACGTCTCCTATTGCCGCCGTCGCGGGGATCCCTTCGGGAATCTCGCGGGGCAACACGGTGTAGGCGGGATTCTCCGGATCCTCCGGATCTTCCTCAAGAATTCCGGGCTCGAGAAACAGATCGAGCACTCCCAACGGTTTCTCGACCTCGGTCTCCACCCAGTCCGAGGTCTCGTAGCTGGAATTCACGGCGCAGATGCGGTATTTCACGGTCTGCTCTTCCGCCAAGAACCCGGAACCGCGGTAGACCTCGAAATCCGCCCCCACCACTCCCGCATCGACCCAGTCCGCGATCCACTCTCCCTCCTCTTCTTCCTCTCCCGGCTCCCAGCGCGCCTTCGGATCCCAGCGGTCGATCCAGTAGGCCATCTCGCCTTCCACATCCTCCCAGGAAAGATGCACCTGCCGCTCGTTCGGCGCGTAGGCGACCACTCCGGTGGGCGCTGCCGGGGGAGCGGCGAGGACGCAAGTCGCGGTCGTGGTGGAAAGCAGGGCAAAGGGCAGCAAAGCACGCATGTCTGGGTGGAAAATTGCCCCGAACCTGCCCATCCGTGACACTCCCGGCAAAAATCTCCGCCGGGGCAGGCCTCGGGCCCGCGCCAAGGCATACGCATGAATCGTTCCAGAAAAGTCCATGAATCCTGAATTTCTGAAAATGGCATCAAGCGATGGAAAATCGAAGTTCCGAGAAAACGGAGTCTTGTAGCGAAATTCGTGAGAATTTCGGCGGGCGTCCCTTGGACTTTGGCGGGGAGAAGTTCTCACGAACTTCTCTACCTTTTCGCGATTCTGGCAGGAAACCTGCGCCTTTTCGGCTAGGTTCGACACCCCCTTTGACCCTCTCCATGCCGAGCTCGCACCCTGTTCCCTCCCTCCATGTCCTACCGGGAAGCCCGCACCCGCTGGGTGCCACCGCCCTGCCCGACGGCACGGTCAACTTCGCGGTGAACGCCTCCTCCGTCTCCACCGTGGAGCTCTGCCTCTTCACCAACCCCACCCGCCCAACCCACGAGACGAAGCGCCTGCCCATGCCGGAACGCCACGGCGACACCCGCTTTCTCCGCGTCGGCGGCATCCCGCCCGGCAGCACCTACGGCTACCGCGTCGATGGCCCGTGGGACCCCCTCGCCGGCCTCTTTTTCAATCCCCACAAGCTGCTCCTCGATCCCTACGCCCGCCGCATCGACGGCCCCTCGCGCCACCACCCGTCCCTGCGCACGAGGGACGAGAGCGACGAGCGCGAGCAGACCAACAGCGCCGCCCACGCCCCGCGGGGCTTCGTCCCGGCACCCGACCACTACGACTGGGAGGAAGACACCCCTCCCGGCACGCCGATGTCCGAGACGATCGTCTGCGAGATGCACGTGAAGGGCTTCTCCAAGCTCAATCCCGCCGTGCCGGAGGCCCTGCGCGGCACCTACGCCGGACTCGCCCATTCCGCTTCGACCGGCTACCTGCGCGATCTCGGGATCACTGCGGTCCAGCTCCTTCCCGTCCACCAGCACCTCGACGACGGCTTTCTGCTGGAGCGCGGCCTCGTCAACTACTGGGGCTACAACACCCTCGGCTTCTTCGCCCCCGAGGCCCGCTACGCCGCCACGGACGATCCGGTGACGGAATTCCGCGACATGGTCAAGGCCCTGCACCGGGCCGGGATCGAGGTGATCCTCGACGTCGTCTACAACCACACCTGCGAAGGCGGACCGGACGGGCCGACCTGCCTCCTCCGGGGCTACGACAATACCGTCTACTACCACACCGTCCCCGCGCGCCCTGGCCACTACATCGATTTCACGGGCTGCGGCAACTCGGTCGATGTCTCGCATCCCCGCGGCCTGCGGCTCGTCATGGACAGCCTCCGCCATTGGGTCGAGGAGATGCACGTCGACGGCTTCCGCTTCGACCTCGCCGTGGAGCTGGGCCGCAACGCCGACTTCTACAGCCGCCGCGCCACCTTCTTCCAGACCGTCCACCAGGACCCCGTCCTCTCCCGGGTAAAATTGATCGCCGAACCCTGGGACCTCGGCTACGGAGGCTACCAGATCGGCAACTTCCCCATCGACTGGGCCGAGCTGAACGGCAAATACCGCGACGCGGTGAGGCGCTTCTGGCGAGGCGACCCGGGCGTCTCTGGCGAGTTCGCCGCGCGGATCACGGGCAGCGAGGATCTCTTCGCCCACAACCGCCGCCCCCCTTCGGCGAGCGTGAACTTCGTCACCTCGCACGACGGCTTCACCCTCCACGACCTCGTCAGCTACAACCAGAAGCACAATCTCGCCAACGGCGAACGCAACACCGACGGCGATTCGCACAACATCTCCTTCAACCATGGCGTCGAGGGACCGACCGGCGACCCCGCCATCCTCGATCTGCGCCACCGGCAGGTGCGGAACTTCCTCGCCACCCTGTTCTGCTCGCTGGGAACCCCCTTTCTCCTCGCCGGAGACGAGCGCCTCCGCAGCCA
>CAYSZN010000133.1:0-8074 GCA_964435425.1 uncultured Akkermansia sp.
ACGCCTCGCCGAGGCGTCCGCCGTCGTGGCAAAAACATCCGAGCCAATGGAGTCGGACGGCTGGGCCAGCCGTCCCTTATCGGACTGCCACTCTCCGCTCCTGCGGTTCCTCCCATTCCTGCTTGTGAAATTTTTCACAAACTCCCTTGCCCCGCCCCGGCGGCGGCGTAAGCTTGGCGGAAAGGGGGACGCGATCCCCGCGACGCCATGGCCGAGAAATCCGCGCAACACGCCGCCTACGACTCCAAGATCGAGGGCAACATCATCTTCACGAGGGTCGATACCGCGATCAACTGGATGCGGAAGAACTCCCTCTGGCCCATGCCCATGGGCCTCGCCTGCTGCGCCATCGAGCTGATGGGGACGGGTGCCTCGCGCTACGACATCGCCCGCTTCGGCGCAGAGGTGATGCGCTTCTCCCCGCGCCAGGCGGACGTGATGATCGTCGCCGGCACCGTCACCTACAAGATGGCGCTCGCCGTGAAGCGGATCTGGGACCAGATGCCCGAGCCGAAGTGGTGCATCGCGATGGGGGCCTGCGCCTCCTCGGGCGGCATGTACCGCAGCTACGCGGTCCTCCAGGGCATCGACAACCTCATCCCCGTGGACGTCTACGTCTCCGGCTGCCCGCCCCGCCCCGAGGCGCTGCTGGAGGGCCTGATGAAGCTCCAGGCGAAGATCGACAAGGAGAGCTCCGCCCTCGCCCACTTCAAGACCGAAACCGCCGAGGTCTCCACATGACCACCATCCTCTCCATCCTCCGCGACCGCTTCGCTGGCGCCGTCCTCGACACGGTCGAGTTCCGCGGCGAGCACACCGTGATCGTCGAGAAGGCGAAGGCACTCGAGATCCTGCGCTACTGCCGCGACGAGCTCGGCTTCGACTACCTGATCGACATCAGCAGTATCGACCACTACGGCGAGGAGCCGAGATGGGAGATGGTCTACGAGCTCTATGCTCTTGGCAACGGGGCGAGGCACCATCTGCGCATCAAATACAAGCTGCCCGAAGGGGAGAAGGCCGACTCCGTCTCCGCGGTCTGGCCCACGGCGGAATGGCACGAGCGCGAGGCCTACGACATGATGGGGATCGAGTTCGACGGTCTCGCCGACCATCGCCGTATCCTCATGTGGGAGGGCTATCCCTACTTCCCGCTGCGCAAGGATTTCCCCCTCGCGGGTCGTCCCAGCGAGATGCCCGAGGTCGCCTTCACCGAGCGCGCCCCGCTCGCGGGCGGCCCCTTCGTGACCTCGCCGACTTCGGCGGGCACCCCGCATCGCGAACCTCGCTCGCGCGAGATGGATTGATCCCCTGTCCCGGTCTCGCGGAATGGACTGGCTCCTGGAGCACCTTCGCGAGTACGAGCACTGGCTCTGGTGGATCGGGGCGGCCTCGCTCGCGACGATCATCGTCAGCGCCCTTGCCGTGCCCATGCTGATCCGCCGCATGCCCCACGACTACTTTCTCGAGGACAGCGAGGGTTCGGCCTGGATGCGTCGGCAGCATCCGGCGATGCGCCTGGCCCTGCTCTTGCTGAAGAACTTGCTCGGTCTCGTCATCGCCGTGGGTGGGTTCATCATGCTCTTCACGCCGGGGCAGGGCCTGCTCACCCTCGTCGTCGGCATCCTGCTGATGAACTTTCCCGGAAAGCGCCGCTTCGAGGTCTGGCTGGTGCGCCGCCAGCCGGTCCACCGCACCATCGACTGGATGCGCCGACGGGCGGGGAAGCCTCCGCTGACGCTGCCGGAAGGGTGAAATCCGAAGCTCGAAATCCGAATTTCAGACCTCGGACTTCGGGTTTCCAGTTTCGGATTTCGCCTTCACGCGATTCCCATGATGCCGAGCAGCTTCGCGTGGATCTCCTCGTTCCGCATCAGCGCGGGGAATTCGCGGCTGCCAGGACCGAAGGCACAGAACTCGATGAGCTCGCCTGTGTGGTTCCCGCTCGTCCAGCCGACTCCGGTATGGGCCTGGATGACATCCTCGAAGGCGGCCTTCAGGCCCTGCGAGGCCTTGATCTGGTCCTCGGTCAGCTTCATGCCGGTGTATTTCTCGATGGCCTCGGCGAGGGGGGGGCCACTGAGGCCCTGCACGCCGTTCTGCTTCATCCATTCGAGGGAGCGGTTGAAGCTGTGGAGGCGCTCGAAATAGGCGCTGCTCGCGTTGTAGATGCCCGGCGCGAAGCCCTGGTCGGGCGAGGCGTTCACTCCGTTCATCTGGATGCCGCCGCAGCCGTGGTCGGTCGTGAGGATGACGAGGGTGTCGGCGTTGGCCTCGGCAAAATCGATCGCCACGCCGACGGCCTCGTCGAAGGCGATCTGGTCATGGATCGAGGCGGCGGCATCGTTGGCGTGTCCGGCGTGGTCGATGCGTGCGCCCTCGACCATCAGGAAGAAGCCCTGAGGCGCTTGGGCGAGACGACCGAGGGCAGTCTTCGTCAGCTCCGCGAGGGTGGGGACGGAGGCCTTCAGCTCGGGGACATTGCGATGGTCGATGCTGAAGGGAAGATGGCTCTCGTAGAAGAGGCCGAGGAGCGGTCCATCCCCATCGGTCGGCAGGGCGGCGAGGGCGTCCCGCGTCTCGACGACCGAATAGCCGGCCTTCGCATACTTGTCCTTCAGCTCGGCGCTGTAGAACTTCCGTCCGCCTCCGAGGAGAAGGTCCACCTTCCGCTCCAGATACTGCTCCGCGACGATCACCTCGTCGGAGCGGTTTCCGACATTCACAGCAAATCCCGCCGGCGTCGCATGGGTGATCGTCGCCGTGGTGACGAAGCCGGTCCGTCGGCCCGCCGCCTGCAGCTTCTCGTGGATGGTCCGGACATTGGCCCCGTCCGGGAGGACGTTGAGGGAGCCGTTGTTGACCCGCCTGCCGCCGCCCCACGCGCTGGCTGCGGCGGACGAGTCCGTCACGCAGCTGTTCGCGGAAAAGGTCTCGACGAGCGCACGCACCACGGGCCGCTCGCGGTAGAGGCGGGTCCAGCGGGTCTCGCCACCGCTCTCGCGCTCGTGGAACTGCCGGGCCAGGGAGAGAGCCCCGTGGTTCATCCCGTCGCTGACCATGAAGATCACGTTCTTGGCCGTGCCACCATTCCCTTCGGCGGCGCGGGTCGTGGCAGCGGTCAGGGATGCCTCGGCGCCGAAGATTGCGGAAGTGGCGAGAGAGGCGCGGAGGAAGTCGCGGCGGTTGGTACGAGGCGCGGTCATGAAGTCGACCCTACCACGGAACGCCGGAAAGGGAAATCACGCGATGCATGTGGCACCATCGCGTTCGCAGGCGCGACTTTGCAGTTTCCATTTGCCACGCATGGAGCGATCTTGTCCGTCTTCCCCTTCAAACGCCCTCCCATCACCGATGGAGGGGCCATTCTGCGGCATGATACTCACCCGACGCACCTGGCTCGCGCGCTCCGCCGTCTGCGGCCTTCCCTTCGCCGGCTTCGGATATGGCAGCCTCGTGGAGAAGAACCGGCTCTCGGTCACCCGGACCGACATCCCTCTCGATCCGAAACACGCCGCCCTCGACGGCCTGAAGCTCGCCCTGATGTCCGACTTCCATCACGACGACTACGGCAGCCAGGCCCTGGTCCGCCGCGCCGTCGAGTCGGTCAATGCGGAAGGTGTCGATCTCGTCTTCCTGGCCGGCGACTACATCTCCGACGACGCCTCGGCCATCGTCCCGCTCTGCGAGGAGCTGAAGGGGCTGCACTCCCGCCTCGGCACCTTCGGAGCGATGGGCAACCACGACAACTGGCACATGCATCCCGTCCTGATCGAGTCGCTGGACAAGGCCGGCGTCCGGCTCCTCGTCAACGAGATGGAGGAGTTCCCCGACTTCGCCGTCGCCGGCATGGACAGCTATTGGGGAGGACGTCCCGATCTGGCCTTCGCCCTGAAGGACGTGCCGCCGGAGAAGCCCATCCTTCTCGCCTGGCACGAGCCCGACACCTTCGACCTCCATGACGATCCGCGCATCGCCCTGCAAGTCTCGGGCCACACTCACGGCGGGCAGATCTGCGCCCCCTTCTACGGTCCCATTCTCCTGCCCGACTACGGCCGCAAGTATCCCTACGGTCTCTACCGCCGCGGATCGTCCTCCCTCTTCGTCACCCGTGGCATCGGCACGCTCTCGATCCCGGCCCGCTTCCTCTGCCCGCCGGAGGTGGCGATCCTGACGCTGAGGGCAGCCTGATTTCGTCAACTGGAAATGGCCGCAAGGAGGCACGGGATTGAGCGGAGGCAATGGCCCTCTGACGTCGCCAAATCCTCACCCGTCCGATGGGGTCCGGTAGGGACGCACCGCCGGGGCGTCCGTCGCGCAAGCACGGCCCATCCGGTGCGGACGCCCCGGCGGTGCGTCCCTACCGCGCTTCGCGCCAAAGCGGGCTGCCTCCCTTGTTTTGTCGAAAACAGGCTTTCATCCCGTGCTATTCGTGGCTGACACCAATACCGTTTATCTAACGCCGAAAAAGAGAGAAGATTTGACCAAGGATTGCACGGATCACACGGATTTTAAAATGCAATCATCTTATGATAAGCGCCTTATGGGCATCATTCATGCGTGGTCATCTGTGTGGTTTGTGGTTGGAGAATCTCTCAATTGAACGGCATTGCGGCCAAACTCCCGGCGTTTCCTCACAAAACCACCACTCGCCCCGTCCGCGCGCTTTCCACGGCGGCATCGACGATCTCCTGACCGATGCGCGAAATCGCCACGCTGAGCGGCCCCTCGATCTCCCGGCCCTGTTTGAGGCAGTCGAGGACGTAGGCGACGGGATTGCTCCCCGGAAAGGCCAGTGGCGGAGCGGCAATCCGCTCGCCAACGGGATTCGAACGCGTCCGCAGGGTGACGTGGTCGTCGTAGTCCCAGCTCGACAGAGTGCCTTCGCTCCCCCGCACGACAAAGCCGCAGCGTGGCTCGGGCTGCTGCGTCCACGGATCGGAGAGCGTGCCCCAGCGGGTCTCGAAGGTCGACAGTCCCGTGGCATAGCGAACCACGGTGACGCTGTGCTCGTCGACCTCGAGCGCTCCACCGGAGCGGAGATCCCACATCGCCATCACTTCGGTCGGCCGCTGCCCGCCGTTGAACCAAGTCGCCAGCGTCGTGCCGTAGCCGAGATAGTCCTGAAGGCTGCCGCCGCCCTCGTCTCCTTTGTAGAACCAGCTTGAGGCCTTCTCCCCGTCCGTCGGCTCGCGCTCGATCTTGTCCGCTCCGTGCCAGAGCGGGCCGCGGTTGCCGTCGTGGTAATGCACCTCCAGCACGTCGCCAATGGCACCGCGGCGGATCAGCTCGTGGCATTTCACATGCGAGTCGCGCCAGGCGAGGGGCCAGTTGATGGCGAGCGGCTTGCCCGTCCGCTCCATCGCCGCGACCATGCGGTCGGCCTCGGCGAGGGAGGCGGCGAAGGGCTTCTCGACGAGGATCGCCGGACCAAAGGGGGCGACCCGCTCCACCCATTCGGCATGGCGCGCCGCCGCCGGGCAGAGGATCACGAGATCGGGCTGCGACTCGGCCAGACAGGGTTCGATGTCGCAGTAGACCCTGTCGGATGGCACGGCAAAGTCGCGAACCGCCGCCTCCATTCGCTCCAGTTGCCCGTCGCAGAGGGCGACGATCTCCGCATCCGGATGGTCGTGGACCATCCGCAGGAGGTCGCCCATGTGGAAATGGTCGAAACAGAGGCCCGCGACACGCCACATTGGGGAGGGAGGTTTTGAGGGATTGAGGTTTTGAGGCACGGACTCCCAGATCCTCGACTTCTTTACTTCTCTCCTACTTTGCTACTTCACTCCTCCCCTTCCGTCACCTTCGTCTTGTCCCAGAAGGCGGCGAAGAAGAGACCGGCGATGACGGCGGCCATGATCGCGGGGAAGATCCAGAAGGCCTTCCACTGCTGCATCGTCGTGGCGATCAGATTGGCGTCGATGCTGTCGGGCATCTTCACGGAGAACATCTTGGCGAGGCTTTGAGCGAATGTCAGGGTCTCCTCGCCGCGGGCTCCCTTGATCGCCGTGTCGAGGGCTCCGTACTGGTCGACACCGCCGAACTTGCCGAAGGCCACCTTGTATCCGAAATACATCCCGATCCCCTGCGTCACGAAGACGAGGAGGCTCTGGGCCTGCCCGCGGGTCTCCTTCGAGGCGACGGTGTCGGTGTACATGAAACCGGTCACGAAGAAGAAGTCGTAGCAGATGCCGTGCAGGGCGATGCCGAGGAAGAGCATCCAGGCCACCTGGTCGGGCGCGCCGAAGGCGAAGAGCAGGTAGCGCAGCACCCAAGCGAGCATTCCGACGAGGATCATCCACTTCACCCCGAGGCGGCGGAAAAAGAAGGGAATCAGGAGCATGAAGACGATCTCGGACATCTGCCCGATGGTCATGGACGAGGCGGCCTGCTCGAAGCCCGCGTTGGTGAGGTAGTTCGAGGTGAGTCCGTAGTAGTAGGCCAGGGGGATGCAGATGAGGCCGGAACAGACGATGAAGACGAGGAAGCCGGGCTTGGCGAGCAGCTTCCAGGCATCGACCATGAGGAGGGCGCGCAGGTCGATCTTCTGCCCCTTCGCCGGGGCGGGGGTGTGAGGGAGAAAGAAGGAGTAGATCCCGAGGAGGATCGAGCTGGCCGCGCCGAGCTGGAAGATCTTCAGGCTGGAGCTCCAGCCGAGGAAGCCGACGGCAAGCCCCGCGACGATCCAGCCGATCGTTCCCCAGACCCGGACCTTCGGGAACTGGAGCCGGTCCAGATGGGAGAAGGCGATGGTGTTGCCCAACCCCAGCGTCGGCATGTAGCAGAGCATGTGGCCGAGGCAGTAGGAGACCATCAGTTTGCCGTTCCCCGCCTCGGCCGCGCCGGTGGCGAGGAAGAGGAGGACGCCGCCGACGAGGAAGAGCACGCCCATGACGATCTGCGAGGGGAAGAAGCGGTCCGCGACGATGCCGAGGAAAAGCGGAGCGAAGATCGCGCCGAGCGGGGCCGTGCCGTAGGCTCCCCCGATGGAGTCGGCGAGCCCGTTCGACCCCAGCGCTTGTCCGAGCGTCGCGAACCAGACTCCCCAGACAAAGAACTGGAGGAACATCATGACGCTGAGCGAGGGGACGGCGGGTTTGGTGGCGGAGGTAGACATGGCAGGGAGGATAGTAGGAGAGGTGTGGAGAAGTAAAGGGGGAAAGAGGATGCGCGATTCGGTTTGGCTGGGTTTTGCCTCTCGCTCCTTACTCTTGCTCCCTACTCTTACCTCTTACTCAACCGAACGTTGTTGAGCAACCGAGCCTGAGTAAGAGGTAAGAGTAAGGAGTAGGGAGTAAGAGGATCGGGCTTCACTCCTGCGGAATCGCACGCAGAGCAGGACGCTCGGGCGCGGCCTCCTCTGCTCCACCTAGCAAGCCACGAAGCAAATCGGTCACGGCGGGATCGAGCTTCAGGCCGGTCGCCTCCTCGAGACTCCCCGAAATGACAGCGGCGGGATCCTCCGAGCCGAGCAGCTCCTTCAGGCCTCCGATGGATTCGGGAGTGGTCCCGAGAACTTCGCCGAGCCCGGCGGCGGCGAACTCGACGGGGAATTCGCGGATCTTCAGCTCGGGCTCGCGCAGGGGTCCCGTTCCCTCGACGACAACGGCCTTGTCCTTCAGTCCCGTGGCGGCGGCGAGGGCTGGCTCGAGCGCGGCGGTGGCGGTGAAGTTCGTCCGCATCGAGGCGAGGTTGAGGCTACCGTTGGTGACGACGCGGGCACCGTCGTTGCGCACGGTGAGGTCGCTGGTGACGAGTACGCCGGACTCGAGGATGTAGGCGCCCGTGACCGTCCCGGCGGCCTTGGCGCCGAAGGCAGGAACCACCTTGCCGAGAATGCGCTGGACCGGTCCGACGACGGGGAAGTTCGGCAGGGCCGCCTCTTCGATGCGTAGGTTGCCGCCTCCGTTGAAATTGGCGATGCCACCGCTGCCCGTGCCGCGGAAGGTCAGGTCGAGGCGTCCGTTGAGCCCGGCTCCGTCCTCGCCAAACCAGCCCGCGGCCTCCTCCAGCGAGAGGCCGGAGATCTCGACGAGGCCGTTGAAGGGACGGTTCTCGCGCTGGAAATTGA
>CAYSZN010000134.1:0-8051 GCA_964435425.1 uncultured Akkermansia sp.
GCGACGAGTCGAGCGAGCTGCCGCTCTTCTCCGCCAGCACGGGAGGCGCGGCGCGGACCGGGACCCTCACCATCGGCACGCACGCCCTCTTCCATGGCCGGGCGGAATTCGAAAACGGTCTCGGCCTCGTCGTGATCGACGAGCAGCACAAGTTCGGCGTGGCCCAGCGCGAGGCGCTCGTCGGCCATGGCGAATCGGTCGCGGTACTGGCGATGACGGCCACGCCCATCCCGCGCACGCTGACGCTCGCCTGCTACGGCGATCTCGACGTCTCCCTCCTCGACGAGCTTCCCGCCGGGCGGGGCAAGCTGATCACCGGAGTGCGCCTGACGACGCAGACCGACGCGGCGGCGGCCTTCGTGCGCGACCAGCTCGGGGCCGGACGGCAGGCCTACATCGTCTACCCGCTGATCGACGAGTCGGAGAAAGTCGCCGCCGGCGCGGCCACGGCGGCCTTCTCGGAATGGTCGGAGCGTCTCGCCGGCCACCGCGTGGGGCTCGTCCACGGCCGGATGACCGCCGAGGAGAAAGACAGGGTCATGTCCGACTTCCGACAGGGTGTGGTCGAGGCTCTGGTCGCCACCACCGTGATCGAGGTCGGGGTGGATGTGCCGAACGCGAACACGATGCTGATCTACCACGCCGAGCGCTTCGGCCTCGCCCAGCTCCACCAGTTGCGCGGGCGGATCGGGCGGGGCGAGCACAAGAGCTACTGCGTCCTCCTCGTCGATCCGGAGCAGGCCGAGGCGCGCGAGCGGCTGCGCATCCTCGAGGAGACGCGCGACGGCTTCCGCATCGCCGACGAGGATCTCCGCCTGCGCGGGCCGGGCGAGGTGCTGGGCACGATGCAGAGCGGCCTGCCCGATCTGAGGTTCGCGGACCTGCTGGGAGATTCGCGGCTGGTGGCGGAGGCGCGGCGGATTGCGGAGGGCGTCCTCCGGGCGGTAAAAGGTGAAAAGTGAACCTCCCGACTAACTTCACTTCGTTAAATTTGGATTTGGACCACGAATGGACACAAATGAACACGGATATTCTTGAGTTCCATTCGTGTGATTCGTGTCATCCGTGGTCCAAATCCTATTTTGAGTTACTCCCAAATCCACATCCCCTCGCGCAGCGTGAGTTCCAGTGCTGGAAAGGAAAATGGGAGCCTACGGAATACTCAGAATGCGCGGAAAGCGAATAAGTGGCACTGTGCGCGGGACTCACGTTTTGGGTATGTGGCAAAAATCCCCCAATTTATTGATATTCAGTGTTTTTCGTGTTTTCCGTAGGCCATCATTTTCCTTTTTGGGGTAAAAGGTGGCGGACCTATCCGGACGGCCCGGTCTTTTCCCAAGACCTGACTTCCCCGGGGATGACGCGAAACAGGGGATGGGGTTCCGGATCGACGATGGCGGCGAGCCCGAGGTAGCGCTCCGGGGAGCGGATCTGGAGCTTGTTCTTCAGGTGGCTCCACTCATACAGCAGTTGACCTTTGGTCTCCGGGAGCGCCTCGATCTCGCGGCGGCTCAGGATCTTTCCTTTGTCGAAGCGATAGCCTCTGGAATCCGCCTCGACGGCGAGTCCCGACAGGAAGGCCCCGATGGCGTCGAGCGGACGGGGGTGGGCCTGGAAGCGGATCAGTTGCGGGTGGCTGCGATAGCCCTTCGTCCCGCCGGCCAACACCTTCTGGGCCAGCAGGGCCTCCCGCCAAGCGGCGACCAATCCCGCGGGATCGAGGTATTTCGGATGCAGGGTCCAGAGTCGCATGGGATGCCGCAGGGGGCGTCCCAAGGGAATTGCTTTTCCCCGTGGCGTCAAGGATTCCCCCCCCCTTTCGATCAGTCCGGACCTACGTATGAAGCGCGAGTGAAGCGGGCCGACGGTGCTGGTAGAGAAGTTCGTGAGAACTTCTCCCGACCGGCGTTTCAGGGGACGTTCGCCGAAGTTCTCACGAACTTCGCTACAAGGCTACGCAGACATGAAGCACGAGCAAAGTGGGCGGCGGTTCTGGTAGAGAAGTTCGTGAGAACTTCTCCCCTCCGAAGCCCAAGAACGCACGCCGAAGTTCTCACGAACTTCGCTACAGGGCTCCGCAGGCGGGGACCGATACACAGGCGGTCGCAAGCCAGCCCTCATGCTCCGCCTCGCAGATCGCCGTCTGGGCCTGCCCGTGGTCGAGGGCCTCCAGTTCCTTGCGCACTGCGGCGGGAATCAGCACCGAGCCATACACCGTCCGCATCAGATCCAGCCTGCCGATGATCGCCAGATTGGAGATGGGCGAGGTGTTGCTAACCGTGGTCATCGGCGAGGTCTTCGGTCAGGCAGCTTTCGTCGTAATGCCTGCCGATCTTCCGCTTGCCGAGTTCGACCGCAAATTGGAACTTGTCCATGTCCGCCAGAGCCGCCGCTTTTCCGAGGGGCAGCACCTCCCCCGCGTAGAGGGCGCAGCCCAAGTCCACCCGTATGCGGGATTCGCGCTCCGGCCGCGGCACGCGCATGGCGTCCGCCACGCTGTCGGGGATCTCGATGATCAGGCTCATTGCTGAAGCCTAGCCTCAGACACCCCTTTTCGCAACTCTCGCCCCGGTGGGAGAGAAACCCGTAGCATCGGCATCTTGCCGATGCCCTCGACGGGGAAGGCGGACGACGGAGAGCGGACGTCCATCGCGGGAAACCCCAGCGTCCTTCCCAACGAACACATCGGCAGGATGCCGATGCCGCAATTCGTCGATCAAGTGTGGTCTTTTCCGGGACTGACTGCCGTCCCCTTCCACCTCCTCTGGAACACCCGCTCGCACAGCACCCCGACTGCCGCATGGCAGAGGCAGTTGCCCGCTGGAAAGACGATTTCCGGCCATTGTTCCCAGCGGAGCACCACCACTGCCGCTCCCAATGCGTAGGAAGCGCTCCAGAGCGCCCACGGCATGGGCCGCTCCCCGGTTTGGCCGCGCCAAACTGCGATCAGGATCGGGGCGAACGACACCGGTATGCTTGCTTGCGTGACCAAGTGCGCCCAGATCGCCGAATGCCAGTGCCACCATACCAGCAGGGCCGAGACATCGATCACCACGCAACCCCATTCCCAAAGGCTGATCCGTTCGAACCGGCCTTTCCCCAGCAGCACTGCAAACGTGGCCAAGCTGGCCAGATTGCACGCCGCCGGGAGAAGAGATTTCGTCCAGTCCTCCGACATGACCACATAGGAGGTCGTTTCCAAAAGACCGCCGTACGCCCATATCAGCCAGCTTGCCGTATTGGGGCGAACTTTGGAACGCAACGCTCGTCGCACATAGATCGCGTAGGCGCTCAGTTGCAATCCCACTGCGCCCCATGCCAACGCATTGCTGGCGGCATCCAAGCTCATGCAAGCGTGGCCTTCTCCGATAGAAGACGCACGATGTATGGTTGGACGATCCCCTGGCGCAGTCGCTCCGTTTGCACTTCCGGCGGCAGTTGGTCGAAGTCGGCAATCTGGCCACGGCAATCCGCCGCGCCGCAACGGCATTGCAGCGTCCACCACCGTCCTGATATTTCCGTGGAATAGTCGAAACGGATTTCCTCTCCGATGTCGATCGGTCGCAACGCGACCAGTCGGCGATGGTCTCGCAAGCCGGCATTGGGTTCGCAGGAATGGTTGACGAACAATCCCGGCCATCCCACGTCGATGAAAAGATCTTCGTCCACTTGCAGGGGATAGCCCGCCGCGATTCCGCGCGACTTCACTTCCGCACCATCGATCATCTTGCCGGTGAACCAGAAGATGGTCTCGTCGGGTGCGAATGTCTGGGTGGCAAAGAGTCCCATCCCCAATTCGCAGGATTGGGCGATGATACCGGAAGCGGGATCGGATGGTGCGCCGACGTATTGCCCCAAGACAGCCCAGTCGGGTTTGCTAAGGATTTGAGACTGCATGTCCGGTTACTTGGAATCAAGGGAAACGGGCTTCATTTCCTCCTGCTTTCCTCCTGAAGTCCTTCCGTCCGAACGCAGCAGACCGTCACTCTCCGCAGCGACGAGTCGGCCCAGCAGGGCAGACAGAGGAATCGACTGCCGTTCCGCTTCGCGATGCAGGGCGCTCATGGCCTCTTGCGGCAGATCGCGGAGATCGACTGTCAGCGGGCGGATGCTTGAGGGAACGGCGCTCATAAGCGAGAGAATTGCAGTTTTTTACTACTAATTCAATAGTAAAAATCAACAAAAAGAACTTTTTACTACAACCTCTCAATCAGGACGTAGATTCCTCCCCATGATCGAATGGACCGAAATAGACTCTCGCCTCGACTCCATCGGAAAAAACAGGCGTTGGCTCAGCGAACAGACTCCTTATTCCGCAGACACGATCCGGACTGCCTTGGCCCCCAACAGCACCAAGCGCTCCGCCCGGATGCTTGCGGTGCTGTCCCGCGCCATCGAGGACGAGGAGGCCAAATCGGAAGCCCGGCAATCCCGTCCGGGCATGTTCGACATCTTCCTGACCGAGGAGCAGCTCGACAAAGCCGACCGGGCCAGCCGACTGGTGGGAGCGCCGAGCCTCGTCCAATTCTGCCGCGACGCGATCTTCGCTGCCGCCGAGCGAATCCTCCGGGAGGAGGCCACCTCGGGACGGGCGGATTCGGCCCGCAAGAAGCAAACGGCGGGGAAGTAATACGAAATCCCGAAAAGACTTGGAGAATTGTGGATCGGACTTTGGATCGAAGATGGAATCACCGCCGAGCCGTGCGATCCGACGAAGGTGGGGCGAGGCGTTCCTGCCGAGCCGCCTTCGGTCGGGAAACGCCCTTCCCGTCTGTCGCGCCGTGGCTCCGCAGCGGCTCACCGGGACGGTTCGCCCCACCCGGCAGCCGCCGGATTCTTGGATCGGCTGCATCGGATTTCCCAACCGGAAACTATCCAATCGTCCAAACCTTTTTAAATTTGGTATAACTCAGGCTTCCACCCTCCGCTCCCCTCCCCGTTGGGCCGCCGACTACTCCGGCAGCCGCCAGTCCACCGGGATCTCGATCGCCTGATTGAAGCGGTTCCGGTATTTCACCAGACCGTGCCTCGCGCCGTATTCGTGGACCATCTTCGTCACCTTCACGTCGAAGCAGCAGTATTCGGCGATGTCCATGATGCGCCCCTCCTGCCACCACTTGATCGCGTCGGTGCCGACAGCGGTCTTGTGCTCGCCCAGGGTCTCGCCCGCGACGGCGTCGAGCTTGGGGCGGTGCTGCAGGGTCTGCTCCAGATCGACCATGAGATCGAGGTTCCGGGTGCAGTCCCGCAGGTCGAGGATGGTGTAGCCCATCAGCACCTCGTAGTCGAAGGAGACGTGGTTGAAGCCGACGACGAGGTCGGCATCCCGCAGCTCGTCGATGAGCGCCTGCACGTTCGACTCGTCGTAGATCATGTAGCGGCCCGTCGCCGTGCTGTAGGTGACGCCGACGGACATGCCCATGTCGGCCTTGCGGTCCCAGCCGCCCACATCGTTCGCGGAACGCTGCGTCTCGAGGTCGAAGTAGACGAAATTCGCGGCCATGCCAGCGGACGACTCAGGCGTAGGGTTCGTAGAGGTTCCAGGGCAGGTCGGAGAAGACGGGCGAGGCCTCCTCGATCTCCTCAAGGACGGCGCCCTCGTCCGCGTTCATGACGACGGAGCGGACGCGGTCGAAGCGCTCCAGATGCTCGCGGGTGCGGCGCTCGGCGTAGCTGCGCGAGGCCTCGTTCTTCATCAGGAAGCCCCAGTCGCTCGCCTGGGCGAGGAGGAGCTCCTTCGTCATCAGCTGGATGGCGCGCTCGCGATGCGTCGTCGTCCTCTCGTTCATCGCGGCGCGGTTCTCCTCGTAGAGTCTCACGAAGCGGGCGAGCTGCTCGGCCCGCGTCTGGATCTCCTCGTGGGTCCAGTTGTTCTCCTCGCTTGTCCAGGTCTCGAAGTAGCCCCCCTCGCCCCAGGAGGACGAGACGGGCGCGGCGGGCGGCAACGCGGAATCCTTGTTCGCCGCGAGGTAGAGGCCGGGCGTGGTGAAGGAGAAGTCGCCGCGCTGCGCCGTCTTCCGGAAGACGCGCTCGAGGAACTCGATGCCCTCGTACCACCAGTGCCCGAAGAGGTCGGCGTCGAAGGCGCAGACGACGAGCGGATGGTCGATGCCCTCGGCCTCCAGAGCGGCGAGCTGGGCGCCGCGGCTGGCGATGAAGCGTACGGTGTGCTCCTCGAGGGCGCGGGAGGCGAGCTCGGGATCGTAGACCTCGCTGCGGTCGTCCTCGCGGGCGAGGCGGTAGTACTTCAGCCCCGTGAACTGGCGCTGGCCGCTTTCGCCGAGGTATTCCCGCAGGTATTCGACCGGGGCCTCCAGACCGATGTCGCGGAAGAAGTCACGGTAGCGTTCGTCGCCGGGGAAGCCTTCGTCGGCGTTCCACACCTCGCTGCTGCTCGCCTGGTCGCGGCCGAAGACGTAGAGTCCGTCGGCCGTGACGCCGGGGGTGAAGGGGAAGGTCTCGCTCGCCTGCGGGGCGGTGGTCAGGGCGTGCTCCTCGACGAGGGTCCAGTCGATCCCCTCGCGCTTGAGGATGGGGCCGAGGGCGGGGGCGTAGGCGCATTCCGGCAGCCAGAAGCCCCGCGGCATCCGTCCGAAGCTCTGCACATACTGCCGGATCCCGGCGCGGATCTGCGCCTGCACCGACTCCGGCACGCGCATCAGCAGCGGCAGCAGGCCGTGCGTCGCCGCGCTGGCCGTCAGCTCGAGGTGGCCGCTGTCCCGCAGATCGGCGTAGGCGCGGAGCAGGTCGCATTCCCAAGTCTCCACGTAGAGGGCGCGGAGGCGGTGGAGCCGCTCCTCGTAGAAGGAGGCGAGCCCGCGCATCCCGGTGATGTCGCCGCGCTCCACCTCGTCGCGGCAGAGGCGCAGGGTGCGGTCGAGATAGGCGAGCGTGCGGCGGCGCAGGACGCGGTCGCGCAGCATCGCGAGGAGCGTGGGCGAAAGGTCGAGCGTCAGCCGGAAGGGCACGCCCTCCTCGCGGAGGCGGAAGAGCATCTCGAGGAGCGGCAGATGCGTCTCGACGAGCGTGCCGTGCAGCCAGTCCTCCTCCAGGCAATGGGGCACTTCGGGGTGCCGCACCCAAGGGACGTGGGCATGGAGGACGATGGAACAGTTCCGACTCATGAAAATCTAACCTACTTGAGCGTTAATAAGACGAAAAAGGCAAGAATGGCCAGCACGATTCTGCCTGCGCTCAGGGGTGATTGCTCCACCTTGATCTTGAGATGCTGGTCCCAGAGGCATTGTCCCGTCGTCGTCAGCCGAAAAAAGCTGAAGATCATGCCAATCAGAATGAGGGGGGAGATGTAGAATCCCATCCCCATCACGTAGACATAGAAGGATCGTCCGAGGGAAACCATGACGGGGAGGCGTCCGCCGCCGGGCGCTCTCACCTTGATGCCGAAGAGCGCCTTGCCCGGCGTCGTGCCGATCAGATGGACGAGGACGGCCTCGAGCACATGCCAGCCGACGAGAGCGAGGAAGAGGGTGCGGACGAAGACGAACGCCTCGGGCTTGCGCATTTCCTCGAAATAGCGGGTGATGAATTCGGCCGCACCCTCGCCCGGTTGCGGCTGGGGCGGAACCGCGTCGGAGAGGTGGAGGACGAGAGTCATGACGAGGGTGCAGTCGAACATCCTCGCCCAGAAGCGGGGGAAGGGACGCGACGGCTCGATGGCGGCGGCGAGCACCTGCGCCTGGGCCGGTCCGACCTCGGGCAGCGGCGTGCCCGGATAGGGGGCGAGGGGAGGGGCCGCCGGCACCGCCGGATCGGGCAGCGGAGGCGGGGACGGGGGCTCGGCGGATTCCGGGCGGTTCCGTTCGCGCACCGCGTCGAGCGCGGGGATCTCGCCGATCGGCCTCCATTCCTCGAGGCCCCGGTGCCACGCGAGCGTGTCCGGCGTGGCCGCGCCGCTCTCGAGCAGCTCGCCGACCTTGAAGATCGAGAAGGGGCCCGCTTTTTCGCCCCCGAGGGAGAGGTAGAAGTCCATGGCTGAGAAAGGGGGGGGCTACTGGCTGCGCAGCGCCTTGGCGGGTTGGAGGAAGGCCGCC
>CAYSZN010000135.1:0-8047 GCA_964435425.1 uncultured Akkermansia sp.
AGTGCTGTCTGTCGTCGGATGGGCCGTTTATGTGCTTCCTGTGCCTTTTTGCGGCCACCGCATTCTAGCTCCTGGCTCCCGACTCCTCCTTGAAATGGCCGGGGAACAGGGGAAGGTTCGGGGATGCAACGATTCCGCCGTCTCCCCTTCGCCTTGGCCGGAGCGCTCCTATGGTCCGCCGTCCCGGTTCCCGTCCGCGCCCAGGAGCCGGCGGCCGAGGATTCGGGATTCAAGGCGATGGAGCTGTTCACCGAGGTGCTGGAGACGATCCGGCAGGGCTACGTCGATGCCGACAAGGTAAGCTACGAGAAGCTGATCAACAGTGCCCTCGAGGGGATGCTGGCCGATCTCGATCCGCATTCGCAGTTCATGCAGCCGAAGGTCTTCGACCAGCTCAAGCGGCACACGGACAGCACCTACGAAGGGATCGGCGTCACGATCTCGACGAAGGGCGATGTCCTCACCATCGTCACCGCGCGGGAGGATGGACCGGCGGCGCGCGCGGGGATCCTGCCGGGCGACCAGATTCTCAAGATCAACAACCGGCTCACCGAGGAGCTGGGCATGGCCGAGGCTGTCGAGCTGCTTCGCGGAAAGCCGGGCGAATCCATCACCCTCACGGTCCGGCGTCCCGCCACGCAGAAGCTGCACGAGTTCACGATGAAGAGGGAGGTCATCAAGCAGTCCTCGGTCGAGGACATCCGCATCCTCGATCCGCGGCTCACCGCTCCCTACCGGATGGGCTACGCCCGGATCCTCCAGTTCAGCGAACCGACCCACGAGGAGCTCGCCGACGCGCTCGACAAGCTGGAGCAGGAGGGGATGGACGCCTTCGTCCTCGACATGCGGAACAACCCCGGCGGTCTTCTCGGCAGCGCCATCGACGTCTGTGGCGAGTTCGTGAAAGCCGGCACGGTCGTGCTGACGACCGAGGGCAAGCCGGGGTCGGGCGAGATCAAGATCTACCGCACCATTGCCGAGAAGAAGCGCCGCAACCGCGACTATCCGCTCGCGGTGCTCGTGAACCACTCCTCCGCGAGCGGTGCGGAGGTCGTGGCCGGTGCCCTGCAGGATCTGAAGCGCTGCATCGTCGTCGGCGAGACCACGTTTGGAAAGGGCTCGGTGCAGTCCATCATCCCCATCCGCGAGGGCAAGGCCATCCGCATGACCACGGCGAAGTACTACACGCCGAGCAAGCGCACCATCCACGAGAACGGCGTTGTTCCGAACATCGTCGCTCCCCTGACTCCGGCGCAGGAGCAGCAGCTCGGCGAGTGGTTCAGCCGGAGCACGCTCCCGCCGGAAGAGCGCAAGAAAGTCGAGAGCTTCACCGATCCCCAGTTGGTCCGCGCCGTCGATGCGATGAAGGGTGCCCTGGTCTACGGCAGGACTCCGGCCCGGGAGCAACTGGCCGACAACGCAAAAGACGACGAAGCGAAGCCCGAGGAGAAAGCGAAACCGGCCGAGTCCTCGGACGAATCCGAAACGCCCGACGACGCGCCGCCCGCCCCGGAACCGCAGCAGTGAGCACCCCGTCGGCGGACCTGATGCCATGAGCGCGGAACGGATCCTCGCGATCGAGACCTCGTGCGACGAGACTGCCGTGGCCGTCGCGGACGGCGAGGGCCGTCCTCTGGTCAGCAGGGTCGCCTCGCAGGTGCGGCTCCATGCGCCCTACGGCGGAGTCGTGCCCGAGCTCGCCTCGCGCAACCACAGCCTCGACCTGCGCCCGCTGCTCGAGGAGACCCTTGCCGCCGCCGGAGCCGTTCCGTCGGACATCGCCCTCGTCGCGGCCACCTCCGGACCGGGGCTGGCGAGCTCGCTGCTGGTCGGCGACACCCTCGGGAAAGCCATCGCCGTCGGGCTGGGATGCCCGTTCTATTCCATCAACCACATGGAGGGGCATCTCCTGTCGCCCTTTCTGCATCCCTACCGGGCGATCATGCCGCATGTCGGGCTCATCGTCAGCGGTGGGCACACCCTTCTGGTCGAGGTGCTCGACGTGGGGCGCTACCGCCTCCTCGGCTCGACCAAGGACGACGCCGCCGGAGAGGCCTTCGACAAGGTCGGGAAGCTGCTCGGGCTGCCCTATCCGGGGGGACCGGAGATCGCAAAACTGGCGGCGGGAGGGAACCGCAAGGCCTTCGATTTTCCGAGGAGCATGGTCCGGAGCGGCGATTCCGACTTCAGCTTCAGCGGTTTGAAGACGTCGGCGCGGTACTTGATCGACCGTCTCGGAGGCGTGCCGCAGGGCGATGCGCTCGCGGACTTCTGCGCCTCCTTCGAGGAGGCGATCGTCGATGTCCTCGTCGCGAAGCTGCTCGATGCCTGCCGCCGCACGGGCTCGTCCCTCGCCGCCGTGAGCGGCGGCGTCAGCTGCAACCGTCGCCTCCGCGAGCGCGTCGCCGCCGAGGGGGCGGCGGCCGGTTTGGAGGTCCTCCTCGCCGATGCCACCTACTCCACCGACAATGCGGCCATGATCGCCTTCGTGGCCGCCGCCCGGCGAAAGGCGGGCCTGCCCGCCTCCGCCCTCGACGGCGACATCGACCCGAACCTGCGCCTCGCCTGAGTCAAGCGGCGGATATTGGCCCTGCGGAAGGGTCGGATGGGGATTGCGCTTCTCCGGCGCACTTGCTAGTGTTTCGGTCTATCCACGATTCTCCGGGCGAGAAGCGTCCCGGTCCCCACCCCCACCCCAACATCCATGAGCGAATCCACCCAGCAGAAAGAGGAACCCATCTCGCGTCGCCGTTTTGTCGCCGGAGCCGCCACGGCGAGCGCCGCCGCCGCGCTTCCGGTGGAGCTCTGCGCCCAGGTCGCGGGCAGCGATGCGGTGAGGATCGGCCTGGTCGGCCTCGGTGGACGGGGCTCCGGCGCCATCGTGCAGAACCTCACCGCGAGCGACAGCGCGAAGCTGGTCGCCGTGGCCGACGCCTTCCAGGACAAGATCGACGGGGGCGGAAAGCGCGCCGCCGGCCTGCCCAAAGTCCAGGAACAGCTCGAGAAGCTCGGCAAGTCGTCCCAGATCGACGTGCCGAAGAGCCGCCAGTACGCCGGCTTCGACGCCTACAAGGGCGTCATCGACGAATGCGACCTCGTCGTCATCGCGACGCCTCCGGGCTTCCGTCCCATCCACTTCGAGTACGCGGTGCAGCAGGGCAAGCACGTCTTCATGGAGAAGCCCGTCTGCGTCGATGCCTGGGGCTTCAACAAGGTCGTCGAAGCGGCCAAGCAGGCCGACGAGAAGCAGCTCAAGGTCGTCGTCGGCCTCCAGCGCCACTACCAGAATGTCTATCTCGAGGCCTTCAAGAAGGTCCATGAGGAGAAGCTCATCGGCGAGATCCGGAGCGGCCAGGTCTGGTGGAACGGCACGCGTCCTTGGATCGTCGCGCGCGAGCCCGGCTGGACCGAGATGGAATACCAGATGCGCAACTGGTACCATTTCAACTGGCTCTGCGGCGACCACATCTCCGAGCAGCACGTCCACAACATCGACGTGATGAACTGGTTCGTCAGCGGAGACCCGGCGAAGGGCGGACACCCCGTTGTCGCCCAGGGCATGGGCGGGAGAGCCGGCACCGAGCCCCGCAGCGTGGGCGAGATCTTCGACCACCACTACGTCGAGTTCCGCTACGGCGACGAGCATGGCGGGGCGGTCATGAACAGCCAGTGCCGCCACATCAACGGCACTTGGTCGAAGGTCGCCGAGGAGATCCACGGCACCGAGGGCGTCCTCCATCTCGGACAGGGACGCATCACCGACTTCAAGGGCGAGGTGAAGTGGCAGTACCGCGCTCCCCGCGAGGGCGACACGAACCCCTACCAGATCGAGCACGACCATCTCCACAAGTGCATCCGCGAGAACATCGCCCACAACGACGCCTATTTCGGAGCGAAGAGCTCCTTCACCTCCGTTTTCGGCCGCCTCGCCACCTACAGCGGGCAGGAAGTGAAATGGGACGAAGCCGTGAATTCGAACTTCAGCATCATGCCCAAGGAATTCGACATGAACGCCGAAGCCCCCGTGAAGCCCGGACCGGACGGCAACTACGAGATCGCCATCCCCGGGCAGTGGAAGCTGCCTTGGGCGTGATCCCAGTTCATTGTTTCAGGTTCAAGGGTTCAAGGGTTCAAGTTTCAGGTGCTGGAACTTGAACCGGCCTGCATGAGACAGGGTTGAGCAGTGTGGGCATTGCGGTCCGACCCTTCAAGCTCTGATCGTGCGTTCGGGGAAGCGTGGATAGGCTCCGAAGGGCGCGTCAGCGCTGTAGCCGCGTCCATTGGCCTCGGTCGAACGTCGAAGGGACGTTCGATCCGCGCCCAATGGACGCGGCTACAGGAGTTGCTTTCGAGGGAGGCGTTTCCACTGACCGTGGGCAATCCGACGCTCCCCTGAAAACAGAAACCGCTCAGCCCGGAGGCTGAGCGGCTCTGAAACACGAAACACAAACAGACAGTTACCGAGAAAGTAACCGAGTCAAAAATACAAGAATGTCAACTTTTGTCAATAATTCATAGATCGAAAATGCATTTTTCTTCCGAAGTTTCGATCATCGTTCGCCCCGGACGGGGCGATGGTGTACATTCCGCGTCCTCTTCCTCACAATGAACACCCGGAACCTTCCGATCCCAGCCCTCCTTCTCGCCGCCGCCTTCATCGCGGTCCTTCCCTCCTGCAAGACCGTCGAAGCTCCTGCAAAGCCGACGAGCATGGCGGTCCGCTACGGCACCGTCACCAATCCCGCGAACGTGAAGGTCAAGGTGAGCCTCAACAACCGCGCCGTCTACGTTCTCGAGGGCGAGGAGCCCCGCTTCGTCGCCGCCGTGGCCATCGGCAAGTCCGACAGCCCCACGCCGCTGGGCACCTACAAGGTTTTCAGCAAGCAGCCGCGCAAGCGCTCCAACACCTACGGCTTCCATGTCCGCGGCGACGACATCCGTCCCGGGACGCGGGCCAGCATGCCGGCCGGCTACACCTACAAGGGCTATCCCATGCCCTGGTGGGTCGAGTTCAAGGCCGGCTACGGCTTCCACGCCGGCGGCGTCTGGCCCGAGCCCCGCACCAAGGGCTGCCTGCGCCTCCACCGCACCATCGCGAAGGAGTTCTTCGACCTCGTTCCCATGAACGCGTCGGTCCACATCGCGCACAGCCAACCCGAGGACGCCACCGTCGGAAAGAACGTCCCCCGGCCCACCGACTACGCCGATCCCGACGCGCCTCCGTCGGTGTTGATCACCGACGCCCCGCTCGACCGGACCGACGTGGCCTTCTGAGGCGTCTTCGGCCCAGCCTCCCCATGTCCGCACCGACCGAGCGCCCCCGACGCCGCGTCAACGTCCGCACCCCCGAGGTGATGGAGCGCGTCCAGGCCGAGGTCGCGAACCACTACCGCAGCTCCCTCGTCGAGAGGGTGCGTGCGCAGGGCGGCGTCCTAACCATCGGGAACACCACCATCCGGCTCGCGAAGCAGTTCGGCTTCTGCTACGGGGTGGAGCGGGCCATCGACCTCGCCTACGCCTCCCGTCGCGTCTTTCCCGACAACCGCGTCTTCCTCATCGGCGAGATCATCCACAATCCCGAGGTGAACCGCCAGCTCGAAGAGATGAACATCGTCTCCCTGCCGTGGCGGGCGATGGACGGCCGCTACGACGAACTGACCGAAGACGACGTCGTCATCGTGCCTGCCTTCGGAGCCCCGATCTCCTTCATGGACAAGGTCGAGTCGCGCGGCGCCCGCATCGTCGACACGACCTGCGGCGACGTCATGAAGGTGTGGAAGCGGGTGAGGGCCTTCGCCAAGGAGGGCGTCACCTCCATCATCCACGGCAAGGCCGACCACGAGGAGACCCGCGCCACCGCCTCGCGCGCCGCAGGCGAGGACGGAGAGGGGCACTACCTCGTCGTCCTCACCCTCGACGACATCGACTACGTCTGCCGCTTCCTGGAGCAGGGGGGGGATGCGGAGGACTTCCGCGAGCGCTTCCGCGAGGCCATGTCCGAGGGCTTCGATCCTGGCCTCCATCTCCATCGCGTCGGCGTGGCCAACCAGACCACCATGCTGAAGTCCGAGACCGAGGAGATCCAGCGCCGCGTCCGCGAGGCCATCGTGCGCCGCGACGGAGGCGATGCGAACTTCTCCGTCTTCGACACGATCTGCGGGGCGACGCAGGAACGGCAGGACGCCCTCTTCGGCCTGCTCGAGACGCCTCTCGACCTCCTTCTCGTCGTCGGTGGCTACAACAGCTCGAACACAACCCACCTCGTCGAGATCGGGGAGAAGGAGCTGCCCACCTTCTTCATCCGCAGCGCCGCCTGCCTCGTCTCGCTCGAGGAGATCGTCCACTACGACATCCACCGCAAGGAGGAGGTCGGCGTCTATTCCGAGGCGCTCGCCTCGGACCGTCCCATTCTCGTCGGCATCACCGCCGGTGCCTCCTGCCCGAACAACCTCATCGAGGACACTATCCTCAAGGTGTTCGAGTTGCGCGGGATCGATGCGGAGACAGTGCGGTCGTTCTGAGCGGGATTGGCGGAAGCTCGGTAGGGACGCACCGCCGGGGCGTCCGTGTCGGACGGGCGTCCTTGGTTCTTCGGCGGACGTCTCGGCGAGACGTCCCTACCAGGCTTCTCCCGGCTGCACACAGTCTACCCCTCCATCGCCGCGATGTAGCGTTCCGCGTCGAGGGCGGCCTGGCAGCCGTTGCCGGCGGCGGTGATGGCCTGGCGGTAGATATGGTCGGCGACGTCGCCGGCGGAGAAGATGCCGGGGATGTTCGAGCGGGTCGAATGCGCCTCCTGCAGGATGTAGCCGTCCCCGTCGAGGGCGACGCCCGAACCCTCGAGGAAGGCGGTGTTCGGATCGTGGCCGATGGCGACGAAGACGCACTTCAATTCGATCTCCCTTTCCTCGCCGCTGACCCGGTCGAGGACGCGGACGGCGCGCATCTCGCCCTTCTCGTCGACGAGATACTCCTTCACCTCGGAGTTCCACACTGGCTCGATCTTGGGATTGGCGAGGGCCCGGTCGGCCATGATCTTCGAGGCGCGCAGCTCGTCGCGGCGATGCACTAGATAGACCTTGTTGGCAAAGCGGGTGAGGAAATTCGCCTCCTCGCAGGCCGAGTCGCCGCCGCCGATCACGGCCACGGGAACGTCGGGATAGAAGGCTCCGTCGCAGGTGGCGCAGGAGGTGAGGCCGCGACCGATCAGCTCCATCTCGCCGGGCAGGCCGAGGTGGCGCGGGCTGGCCCCGGTCGCGACGATGACGGTGCGGGCGAGACGCTCGACGCCGGAGGACGTCTTCACGAGAATGGAGCCGTCGTCCTGCTTCGCGATGCTCTCGACGCGGTCGTATTCGACGCGGGTGCCGAACTTCTCCGCCTGCTGCTGCATCCGCATCATCAGATCGGGACCCATGACGCCCTCGGGAAAACCGGGGAAGTTCTCCACTTCCGTCGTGGTCGTGAGCTGTCCGCCGGGCTGTTCGCCGGAAATGACGAGGGGATTCAAGTTGGCCCGGGCGGTGTAGATCGCGGCGGTCCATCCGGCGCAACCGGTTCCGATGATGATGACGTTTTCCATGGGCCGGGAATGTGGCGAGGGACGGGCCGCGAATCAATCGCAAATCTGGCGGGTTCGCGACTCTTCAGGATTCCCGCCGGCCATTTCCAAAGAGGTTTCGTCGCGGGGGGACAGGGTTCCTTTCACACGATTTCGTGGATCACCTCTCCGAAATCCCGCTCCAGCCGCTTGTGGCCGGGCACTTCGAGATGATGGGCGTGCAGGCCCATCTGGCGCAGCAAGGTGGCATGGAGGTCGGTGACGTAGTGGGGGCTTTCGACGGCGTGGAAGCCGAGTTCGTCGGTGGCTCCGTGGACGATGCCGCCCTTGATCCCGCCGCCGGCCATCCACACGCTGAAGCCGTAGGGATGGTGGTCGCGTCCGTCGGCTCCCTGCGATCCCGGCGTGCGTCCGAACTCGGTTCCGAAGACCACGAGCGTCTGGTCGAGGAGGCCGCGCTGCTTCAGATCCTTCAGCAGCCCGGCG